>NZ_JBNLYE010000175.1:0-8399 GCF_050172095.1 Bacillus sp. GMs2/2 | reverse complement strand
CTTTTACGATTGAAATTATTGAATCCCTTCTGGTAACTTAATTGAATCAAACTTTTCATATGAATCAATCTTTATACTCACAACTGCATCCAATTTTTCCTTATCTGTACTAGCTTTTTTATCTGAGTTACTTTCACTCACTTTTATAGTTGTTCGCATCTCTTCAAATTTATAATCTTTTGTTATTATATATTCAATGTTAAACGCATCCATATTAAATCCTTCCGTTAATTTTTTCATATCTCCATTAATTTTTTGTAACGTATCTACCGCTTCTTTTCCCTTTAATTCAAGTGTAAGTTTATATGTGTCTCCATCTTTCTTTGCTTTCATTTTCTTAGCCAAAGCTTCCGGTAAATCTAACTCATTAAGTAAATTTTTACTGACCATTACATCATTTACATTAAATTGATCATTAGGTATCGTAACTAACTCTCCTGTATCAGGGTTTTTCACTTGAGCAGCGACCTTTCCATCTACTTCATACGTTACAATATCTGTACCACTTATTTTCATTTCAGCTCTAGAATTCTTCAGTTTCGGCTCCATTTGTATTTTCATTTTAATTTCTTCTGATTGGCCGCTCCCCTTCATTGACATAAGAGATGTCAATGTAAGATATTCCTCTTGTTTTAATCCGTCAGCTGCTTTTTTAAAAATATCTTTCGCTACTAACTCTTTTTCTTTTTTTACAGATACTGTTTTAGGTCCACTTGTTTTTTCACTGCTACAACCAGTTGTTAAACCTACTATTAGCGCCAAACTAGATATTACAACCATTTTCTTCATACTGATTCTCCCCATTTCCCACTTAAAAATATTTTCATCCCATGTATAGTAAATCAACTGAAATAAATATATATACAATAATTATTTAACCTCTAAACGAAACCAGTTATTCAATCCGTATACTAATGTAACTAAAGCTCCTATCACACCAAAAACAACAATATTTATACCAATTGACGAACCAAATAAAACAGCCATCATTGACACCATCAGTAATAGCATAGCAATACTATTTATCTTAATTTCTACTACATCGCCATCCTTTACTTTCTTTTCTTTACTTCCAAAAAAGAATTGTTTTACTTTAATATTCGCTTCATCTAATTCAAAAGGAAGCGTATATTCTTCGTTATTCTCAAGTTTCATTACTACTTCGTTATCTACCTTTACAGCAACTCTTGCTGCTCCTCCCATTACCCCTGTTGCTCTTATTACTTTAATACTCATGCTAAATCTCCTCTCCCCCTATGACTTCTCCATGTCATTCATTTTTGTAATTCTTCTCTTATGAAATCCTTGAATATAAAACAAAAAATGTATTTGTATGACACCGAAATCTTTTACGCTATACACCCATTTCTCGTTAAACAAAATATTCCAACAGAAATTATAACAAGTTCCTGCAAATTTTTTTGTCAAATTTTGTCGCGTTTACAAAAAAAGAGACTCTTACATATAGTAAAAGTCTTTTCTATCATTACCGTGGCTGTAACGTTAACATTTTCCCTTCTATTCCCGCTGTATTCAGTGTAGTCGTATGATAAATCATCTATTTGATCATGATACCAATCCCTTCTAAAAGGATAAAAATCCTCTTCCCCCTAATTCGCTTCTATTATGAAAGAACCTTTTGAAACATTGAAAAACCCCCTTCATTTTCCTACCAATGAAGGGGGTTTTTCTTATCGTTCGCTACGCCAACTTTCATTATGCCCAAGATTTGAATCTGTCGCTACTTGCACATCATATAACATTTCACTAAAGAAGCGTTTATCTACTTCTTTTGGTACAATGCGTCTTTCATCATCAATCTCATCGTATTCATATGAACCACGATTCACTGTACCTGCTTTATAAAATTGAATGTCAAATACACATACATCTTCTTCATCTTCATAACCAATCGGCGCTCCGCTAAATGACAATTGCACGCCTAATCCGGTACGAGTATCTTCTTTGTAAAATGTATAATACACACCGCCATCTTGAACAGACCCACGGATCCATCCAAGCTTCGTCATCTTACCGAATAACGAACGACCATTTAGTAAAATACCGCCAAATCTCTCAATAGCACTCTCATCATTCTCTTCTACTACAAACACTGGACGCTCAATTTGTAGGAACGGCTGAACAATTCCCGCACTTTCTAATTGCTCTTTCCATAATTCCTTCTCCGCCCCAGACAATTCTAACGGATGAACGAAACCAATAACAGTGCCAGATGAAAGTTCATAACTCTTCCCGTCAATTGTACAGAACACGCCACCTTCTGCATAACGGAATGCCTTCAGCAACTTCCCTTCCTTATACTCACCCCAAATGAGTGAAATAGAAAATTGCTTCATAATTGGATTATCCATAAATACAGACTTCCATGCATTATGTGACCAATAACGCTTTAATGAAAGTGCCGTTTCCAATCGTTGTTTTTGCATGGAAAGAGTATTTCGGAGTTCCTTCTTTAAAGAGGCTAATTCTTTTTTAGCCTCTTCAGCCTTTTCTACATCATCTTTTGCATTCGGCTTTGGAAGTGACTTCATACGTTTTCCTTCTTCTGTCTCTAATTCAATTTTTGACTCTGTAGTTAAAATGGCAGTAAAACTTCGATTCCCGAAATCAATTATTTTTTCACCATGTATAGTATAGCCGAGGTCCGGCACCAATTGATCTTCCAGCTCTTCCTCTGTTATACCACGTGTTTTCGCAGCAAGACTTAGCGCTTCTTTTGCTGCATTACGTACTTGCTTATGTTTATATTTAAATGCTATTGCATGAATAGACATAAGTGCAAGCTTAGATGAAGACAAACCTAAAGCACGAACGGCATCCGCTGCTATCTTTCCTCTCATTTGAAGCACCCATTCATCAATTTGCTTTATAAGTATGTCGACCATTTTGTCGTCACTATACATTCCGTATAGCGAAAGAATTCCACGTTTCTTCACATCTGCGTCTTGAGAAATCCATATTTGATATATTGTTTGCACATATTCTTTTAAGTCCTCTTCATTTAAAGCTCTACCAATTACTTCTGCTGTTTCTTTCTTCTCAATAACAGCATCTGAAATATACTGTTGTAGATAGGCTAACGGAATTGCAGCTTCAGCAATTTCATCAGAGTCACGTAAACGGATTTGTGGCTCATCCCCAATCAATTGCAGAAGTGAATTTCTTGTTTGTTCAGTTAAAATACGTGCACATAGTTCTTCTATCTTTTCTTCCTCCGTTTGAAATAAAAACGAGAATTTTCCTGTGAAAGATTCATTTTTACTTTCTTGCAAAGCTTCCTGTACAAGTTTCGTATATTTTTCAAGCTTATACTCTATAAGTATTTTCATCACATTTTCACGAACAATTTTCTTTTTATTATGAAGTTCAACTGCTACATCTGCTGCAGCTTCTACATCTTTTGAAAGCAGTTTAACTACAGACTCACGCATTTTTTTAGATGAATCTCCTAAGCTTTTAATTAAAATTGGACGCATTTTAATCATGTTATCCTTTGCTAACTCTTCTAAAATATATGCTTTGGCCACAGCAGAATACTCATCAAATCGTTCAATGATGTACGCTTGTTCTTTTACAATTACACAAACAAGCGCTTCCTTCGCCTTATTTCGCTCTTCACTGTAGCATGCAGCTTCTTCAACTGCATAAGCGATAAGCTTTTCCTTACTTAATCCATACGAAAGCAGATCTTCTAATACTTGTTTCGGTTCTACTCCTCTGACAGAACATTCGTAAAGAAGTTCGTATAAATTAACACTATCTTCATTTCCAAACTGTAGTGTAAGTACAGCTTCCCTCTTCGCTACATCATCTATATCCCAAAGAAGCGCAACCTCTAACACCGGCATACCCCAATACATACTTCTATATTTCGGATTTTTAAGTATTTGCTCCATATCCTCAAGTGACAATTTCCCTAGTAAATAATCACGATATGTATCCCGCACTGTAGACAATTTTATTTGCAAAGCAGCAACAAAAAATTCTTCTCGCATTTTCCCTATATTTAGCTCATATCCTTTTTCAGCTAACGTTCGTGCGATGATGAGATAATTCATTTTACTTACATATTGCAAAGTACATTGAATAAATTCAGGATCTTCCTCCAACATAAAGCATAGCAATTCATATTCATACGTCTTACAAAAATCCTCACTATTCAAATCATGTTGCCTTAGACGATGCGCAAAAAATCGTTCCTTAGAAATCCAAAACTGTGTACAAAAACTTTGAATTTCTTCATATGTTTCTCTATTTACACTACCAGTTTTTTTGTAGTTTTGAGACTGACCGAGAGTGTGACACATATAACGTGTTGCATAGTTTATAAAACCCCAAACATTTTTCTTCGCCAATATTTCAATATATCGCCTCGCAACATTCGAATATTTATGAACACAAAATAATAGCCGCCAAATATGTTCCGGTAAATTCCCACCTATAAATACTTCACTATCATCTTTACCTTTTAAATACCGTTTAACTGCTTCAACCTTTTCCTTTTCCCCTAGCAGTTTCAATATAAATTCTGTATGTTCTTCTAACCTCTCATTCAATAAAGAACTATATGTACGAAACTTTTCATAATCTACATCAAACATTACAAGAAGTAATGTTACTTGCTGGTTAGTTGGTAAAGTATGTAATTGTCCCTCTATATAGTTCGGATTCTCTCTTGTTAACTCTCTAAGAAAAACATCTGCTTCATTCACATAACTTGAAATACTGGATAAATATTTACATGCGATTGCTACAAGTTTGTCCAAAGGAAGTGCACTTTTTTCTAAATAAATCTTCATTTTAGAAAAACTGACATGCGCAAAACGGACTACAAGAACATTTAATAATTGCTCCTCGAGTATATGGTAAAATAATCGAAAAAAATCCGGATCTTGTTTATGCACTTTCCTAAAATCGTTTATAAATCGCTCCGCAAAATCGCTTCTTTTTTGATCACGAATTGTCGTTAGTTGAATATCTTTTAAAATCTCTTCTTCTTTTGTCTGTAAATATCGTTGTGATAATTGTTTCTGTTCTTCTGTCATATTAATATATTGAAACAACTCAGATGTACTAGTAGTCAAACTTTGTACCCCCCGCATCTTTTTATCTATTATAAAAATACCCTTATTTAATGGTAGTATAGCATAAATCTCACAAAAACGAACATACATTCTATGTTAAGTTAATGTAAATTAAAATACACTACTCAAAATACATTTCCTTCTCTCTAAACTTCCCATTACGCACTTCTCCCCACTAAAATCCTTTAATTTTTCACTACACCAATTCCTCAAAATCCCCTTCACATAAGCTAACGTTTTCTTATTATTTTCAAACGCAATTTTAAGTACCTCTAACACTTTCTCTCCAGAAAGTCTTTGTATCCAATTCTTCAATTCCTTCACAATATATGAGGATAAACTACTAATATTTTGTTCATAAAACTTATAAACTTCACTATTTGGAACGTCCTCTTCTATGGTTTCCACCTCTATCTCTTCCGCTTCTTCTTTCTCTTCAATAACTACTTGTGAACTACTATTATCCTCTTCTTTTGGCATACCAAAATGCTGCAATAATAATGGAATCTTGTATTCTTCTTCAAGGCATTTACGTAAAAATATATGTATGAACTCATTACTTTTTATAGTCTTTAACTCACGTAATACGCACTTCTCCACATTCGTATTTGAAATAGGGTTATAGTGTAACCAATTTATTATGAATACCTCTTTCGTTTCCGTATCATATAAAATCTTTCCATACTCAACAAACCTGTTTAGCAACTTCTCAACAGTCTCCATACTATAACCTGTTTCAAGCTCTGCCACACGCTTCGGTAATATGTAAATACCACATTGCTTCGTTTTCGTACCAGTTAACAAATATATGTAAAAATAACGCTCCTCTGGCGTTAAATCTAATATGAATTCATCTTGCCAAAAGTTCACCTGCACATTACGGTATACCGCCATATGTTTCCCTCCACTCTTTGCTAGTAAATAGGAAAATTTTAATCCTTCATTATAAAGATAGGCATGTGGGAATGGTTTTGGCATTCAAATTACAATTTTTTTACTACTACAACGCCGGTTTCATTTTTTCGCGCTTGTTTTGTTCTTGTTCTTGTTCTTGTTTTTGTTTTTGTTTTTGTTTTTTCTTAGTGATTTATTACTTGGTAGGGGCTTATGAGGGGCTTGGAAGGGCATTCTACATTACAATCTATCAAATACAATTTGTTCTTCCTACTAAATAGGAGCTATTCCAAATTATTATTTTGGATAGCTCCTTTCAAATTCTTCTTATTTTTTTACTTCTACCAATGTCAGCTTCTACATACAATTTCTTCTGCTATTTGTGGGCAGTAAAACTCTCATTTCAAAATTTGGTGAATAAACTGCTTGATTGCAATGCGAGTGGCCCTCACTGATTAAAGTTTCCTTTTATTTTTGCATTGAATCTAACATCTTCACAATAAAGGCAGCCGCCTGACCACGAGTTGCTGTGCCTCGAGGATCAAACTCATTATTTCCAATACCATTAACTACCTTTAGACTGTATAATCGTTGAACCGATTCTTTGTATGCTATTAAATGCTTATCTGTAAATGGTAATGCTACTAACTCACCTGTAATTCCTTTATATCGTAATGCTTTGTCAATCATAATAGATACTTCTTCACGAGTAATTGGTGAGTTAGGATCAAAAATCCCTTCACCACGACCATTAATAATTCCTGCACTTGCACAACGTTTAATACCGTCATGAAGTGATGGATGTGCCTCATTAATATCTACAAATGACTTATTTCCCTCTGGTAGTTTAAGAGCATTCGAGATTAATTTCGCAAACTCCGCTCTCGTTACATTTCGATATGGAGCAAATACACCATTGCCTTCGCCTTGCATAATACCTAGACTGTTTAATTTACGAATATGCCCTTCAAACCAGCCACCTGTAATATCATCTTTTGGTTTTTGTACTTCTTCCTTAGGCTTTTGTACTTCTTCCTTTGGTACATTGTAGTTAATTTTAATCCAACTTGGGTCATAGAAAATCCATTCTCCATTACCTACTTTATACCAACCATTTTTAACGGCTAATACTTTGTAACGATCTCCGTTTGAAGCTTTACGTACAACACGATGTTCAATACCCGCATCACTACGTACATTGATGCCACTACCATTTACCACTAGTTCCATGCTAGGTTCAGCTGGATTATTTTCATTTGGATTAAATGAGTCATTTTTATCTTGTAAAGGCGTATCAATCTGCGCATTTATATTTGCATACCACTGAATTCCTTGTACGAAACCAGCCCAATTACCACGTGAAATTAAAATGTCAGGACATTTTTTCCCGCTCCATTGTTGATGCTTGTAAATATGATCTGCACCAATTCCTTCTTTGTTCATTAAATAACCTGCAAGTCGTTTTGCATTTTCTAACGCTTTATTGTAATCACCGTCTTGGTTAACCGCAATCTCGATACCGATAGACTCCCTGTTTCCTGAACCATCTCCATCTCCTGCATGCCAACCATTTTCATTTGTTGGTAAGTGTTGATAAATTTGTTTATCATCTACAGTAAAATGCCATGAAGCTGTTCGGAAAGTGCCTTCAGTTGCTTGCTTGTATAAATATTTCGCATGATTTTCAGCATTAGCACCAGCAGCTGTATTTGCGGTCTCATGGATTGTAATGTAACGTGCTTTCATCGGATTTGCAGGACGAATATCAGGGTTTCCTGCTGGAACAATCCACTCCACAAATGGAACTCCTGCAAGTGTTCCATATTTCTTCGTACTCTGTGCACTATATTGAATACTTCTTGGCTTTGCAACAGGTTTCATTTGACGATCAGATCCATCATTTCGACCATCTACAGATTCAAATGCCTTTTCAATGTTTGAAATAGCTTCCTTTTCTGCTACTTGTCCCTTCTTAGCATCTTGCATTTTGTTTAATTCTTCTGTTTCATCATGTTTATGCTTATATTCTTCTAAAAGCATTTTTTCATTTTCAGATACTTCTGCTTCGTTAATTTGTACATGATCAGGAACTTCCAACTTGAAATTAGAATAATTTAATCCGCTCGTTCCGTGTTCTCCTTGGGCAATATTAAGTTGATCAGTTTGAGATTTGTTGATCTCTTCTGCTGATGCTGATAAAGGTGCGCTCCCTAAAATCACTAGACTTGTTGATAGTGCGATTACTTGTTGTTTGATTGTCTTATTCATTATTATAATAAATACATACACACTCCCACCGTGTATGTATCTCAACCTCCCTTTATTGTCACATTAATTTTTAAAAATATGAATCTACTATGTGCTCCCAATATATTTTCTTTTTATTTATATATTTAAATT
>NZ_JBNLYE010000174.1:0-8418 GCF_050172095.1 Bacillus sp. GMs2/2 | reverse complement strand
ATCGAACGAAATATGAATTACCTGCCAATATATAGTGTAAGACAAAGGAGGGCTGGAATATGAAGGGTGAAATAGATTACGCACATTTAATCCAATTAACTTTATCAGGAAATAAAGAAGCATATAGCAAGTTGTATGATAAAACGATTCAAGAAGTATATAAAACAGCACATTTTTTAATAGAGGATAAAACGGATGTAGATGATGTCGTTCAAGAAATATACATACAACTATATGAATCGCTTCGTAAGTATGATAGCGAGAAGCCATTTCGTCCTTGGCTAATTGGACTTGCGATTAAACAAATTCACTCTTATAGAAGAAAGAGGTGGATGCGACTACGAATTATAAAAAAAGCAGAAGAGCAAAGAAAGTCAGTGCAAATTGATTTTTCTAACGATGTTGTAAGTAAAATATCAAACCAAAAACTAATTGAACTCATTCATAAATTACCGTATAAATTGAAACAAGTTATTATCTTAAGATACTTACACGATTATTCACAAGAAGAAGTAGCACAAATATTACATATTCCAATTGGTACTGTGAAATCTAGAATTCACGCAGCATTAAAGAAACTACGTCAAAAAGAGCAAGTAGAAGAAATCTTTTTAGGAGAGGTAGGGAATGTGAAATGAGTTTAGATTGTAGAGTTAGGGAATCTATACAAGAAGAAGCAAAAGGTATTGTTGCCCCGCCGGATTTAAAAGAAAAAGTAATCGTACAAATAAAAATGAAGCACGGGCGGAGTAAGAGGAAGAAACGCCTTATCGCAGGAGTACTTGCAGCAGCTCTTTTAATCCCGACGACTGGTTTTGCGTATCAATCTATTATGGCGGATGGTATATACGGATCTTTCGAGAATTTAAAAAAACATGCCGGAACGATGACATTAGAGGCGTATATGCGTTTTAGTGCAAAATTATCAGAGGCGAAAGATGAAATGGGTACGAAGGAATATGAAGAGTTTACAAAAGAACTAAAAAAATTAACAAATGCAAAACTTACGTACGGAGATTCGAACGGTAATATTGATTATGATCAATTATCACCAGCAAAAAGAGAAGAAATGAAAAAGGTAAGTATGGGTCTTCAGCCATACTTTGATAAATTAAATGGTCATAAGTCTAGTAAAGAAGTATTAACACAAAAAGAGTTTGACCGTTATGTGGAAGCTTTAATGACATATGAAATCGTACAAGTGAAGACAAAATCAACTGGTGGGATGAAAGTAGAAGAAGTACCTGAGGCGTACAAAGAAAGATTTATTAAAGCAGAGCAGTTTATGGAATATGTAAATGAAAAGGTGCAATAATTAGAAAAGCTCATAGCCTTAGCTTTGAGCTTTTTTATTGAAACAAAAAGGAGTGTTCAATTATACTTTTTCATATTTGCATTATCTTTTTGTATAAAACAATCTAAAAGGGAATAACCAGCTATTAAACTAATTATCGTAACAAAAGTTGTATTTATTAGAATAATATTAACTAAATAAGGTAGGTATTCTGCAAGTGGTGAAAAGAGTAGTGCTGGGGAAAAGGAAATGAATAGTGTAGGCACTGTAATAGCAATAAATTTATCCGGTTGAAAGCTCCAGTTTTGTTTACTTGTTTCGCGATTAATAGATTGAAGGAATCGTAATAAAATGCCAACTATAAGAGGGAAGAGTGTAAAGTAGAATAATCTTGGATAAACGTTAAAGTTCACTTGCGTGTCTGTATCTAAATAAAATTGAATTTTTACTCCTACAAATAATAATAAGACGATAAATAATGTAAAGCAGAGGTATAGCATCAATTTTTGCATTATATTCCACCATCCTTTACTCAAAATATATTCAAAAAAAGAAGAGATATACAATAACTACTGTTGTATATCTCTTCTTTTACTGTTAGTTAATAGTGGAGTTTCCTTTTTCTTGCTTCGTGAAATAATCAATAATGCCCATTGCACTAATTTCTATATCTAGATGTAAAATATTATAAACGGAATGATCTGATGGAACGTTTAACTTTGTAAGATGAGAAGAGATTTTATCCATTAACAAAGTTTGTAAAGCTTTAGTCGCTTCATCGAAATCATTATACTTTTCAAAGACTTCCTTACCAGTATGAACGAAAATAGGTAGCCAATGTTCCAGTTGATTGTATACTTCTGTAACATGAGAGGATGCGCCGTAATGACCGAAATAAATAGTATCTACATCCATACTTTGAATATGATTTTTAGAAGCAATCATCGCATCTGGTTGAAATTGTGAAGGGGACGTTGATGGTAGATACAGTTCTACACCAACGTTTGCGAGTTCTCTATAATAAATTCCAATTGTATCACCAGTGAAAATCCCGTTTGTTAATGAATCGTGAATGCTAATATGGTGCTTCGCATGTCCTGGTGTATCGTAAAATGTAAGGGTGCGGTCTTTTGCAATTTTTAACGTATCACCATGTTGTACAATACGAACACGTTCTTCTTCTATAGGAAGAATTGGATCAAATAGTTTATCAAAATCTTCTTTGTATACAGCTTTTGCACCTAAAATGAGTTTTGTTGGGTCAATCATATGACGAGCACCGCGAGAATGCACATATAAAGTAGCATTTGGGCACTTTTCCATCATTAAACCAGCAGCCCCTGCGTGATCTAAATGAACGTGTGTAACGATAATGTTTTTAACTGCGTTTAAATCAATATGTAATTGTTGTAAGCCTTCTAAAATATACGGAAGAGAAGGGGCTGCACAAGTTTCAATTAAAGTAATATCGTCACCTAATAAAACGTACGTACCAGTTCGTTCATTATGTTGTAAATCGAAATCATCAATCAGATATAGGTGAGAAGATAATTGCTCTACTTTTTTCATATTTACCACTCCTTATATACTTCATGTTTCTATTATACGCTAAAATAGAAAAAAGGCAGAAAACGAAGCTCGTCTTCTGCCTTTTTGTAATATTATTATTTCGTTTGTTGTTTATTAATAGACATAATGAACAGTCCAACAATCCCGCCTACTAATGGAAGCATAATCTCTCCTGCTAAATTAAAGTAGGAGCTTAAGAATAAACCATTTACATCGATTACCCAGCCAGTAACATACAATAACATCATATATAGTACGAAATAAAACTCGCGATTTGAAATCGTTTCATGTTGTGCAGTTTTCATAATGGACACCATCCTTTTCTTTTATAATGGAATATAAACTGTCACATTTTGTTCACATTTCAATTGTAAAACTTTCCATCATAAAAGTCTAGTAGTATGTGTCGAATTTTGAACGAAAATAAAGCGCTATCATTATATCTTATAAGTACGTAATAAGAGATGTATATTCACGAATGTAGTATAGTATAAACATAGAATGATAGTGAAGAGAGGGGCAAAGACAATGACAGTTTATGATTTTTCAGCTAAAACAATTACCGGTGAAGAAAAATCGTTAAAAGATTACGAAGGAAAAGCACTTCTTATTGTAAATGTAGCTAGTAAATGTGGTTTCACACCGCAATATAAAGGATTACAAGAGGTGTATGATAAATATAAAGACCAAGGACTTGAAATACTCGGATTCCCTTGTAACCAATTCGGAGGACAAGAACCAGGTACAGAAGCGGACATTACTAGTTTTTGTGAATTAAACTACGGTGTAAACTTCCCAATGTTTGCAAAGGTTGATGTGAAAGGTGATAAGGCTCATCCTTTATATACATACATGACAGAACAAGCACCAGGTTTACTCGGTATGAAAGCAGTGAAATGGAATTTTACGAAGTTTTTAATCGGAAAAGACGGGAAAGTAGTAGGGCGTTTTGCGCCGCAGACGAAGCCGGTAGATTTAGAGGTTGAGATTGAGAAGGTACTTGGAGAATAATTAGGAGTTTCACTTTATTAAAAAACGTCTCAAAGAACAATGTAGTTCTTTGAGACGTTTTCTTTAAACTCACATTTTCAAGATTAAATTACTGTATCAAAGCCATCTGATTTAGGTAGAGAAGCTGCTTTTTTCATAAGCACTTCCCATAAGTGTACGGATTTCTTCCATTCTGCTGCAGCCTGCCCCTGTTTATACATAGCGTTCTCATAACTGGCAGTAAGTTGTTGCATATCGGCCGAGTTGTAAAGTGTATCGATATGGAGAGCGTATTCTCGGAATGTTTGACTTTCACCCCGTGGTATGCCAATTCTTGCAAATTGTTTTAAAAGTGCACCGTAAGCTTTTTGATAAACAGCATCATTTTTTCGGTATTTATAGAAATGAATAATAAGAAATGTCCTCCATATCATTCTAGTGGTGAAGAGAATGTATCCCATAATACTAATTAGTATCGTAGAGAGGAATACGTACCACCAAGAAAAACTAGTTTGAGAATTTGTGACCTTTTTAGTAGAAGCTTCTTCTGTATTTTTTATTAAACTTTTAAGTTTTGCTTCATTATTTCGTTGTTGTATTTGCGTGTTATTAGAATTATTTGCTTCGCTATTTTGTGAAATAGGAGCAGGCGTATTATTTATAAAATTATAGGGATTAGTAAATCCTTTTGTTGGTTCGAATGGAATCCATCCGTATCCTGGGAAATATACTTCGACCCAAGAGTGTGCGTTATCGTTCGTGATTGTATAAACATCCTCACCTTCTGCAGAGGCAAGTGTATTGTCAAGAGTTCCTTCTGTATAGCCTTTTACCCAGCGAGCAGGAATCCCGGCAGAACGAAGTAGTACAATCATAGACGTCGAAAAATTATTACAGTAGCCGCTTTTTGTATCGAAAAGGAATTGATCTACATAATCTTGGCTTTTGGCAGGGAATAAGACATTCGTTGATTCGTATGTAAAAGAGTTGTCTGTAAAGTAATTTTCAATAGCTAATACTTTATCATATCGGTTGTCTTTATCATTTGTAAGATTGACAGCCAAGTCTTTTACGCGCTGTGGTAATGACTTGGGAAGTTGTGTGTACTTTGTCATAAAATAAGGATTTGTTTCTTGACCTTGATTTGTTTTTACAGCTTTCAAGTTTTCTATGGAAAACTCAGGGATCTCATATGTTACTTTATACGAATGTAAAGTAGTAGAAGAGTCTCCATTCATTGTATAAATTTTTTCTGAAAACGGGTCAACACTGTATGATACATCAGAAGCAGCCTCAACTGATACTAATCCTGCTGGATAGGTAAGGTGAGGATAACTTTTTTGCATGGTAATTGTTGCCTCAGTCGTTTTCATTTTTGTATTTTGTTCGTACCAGCTTACGACGTTGTTTTTATTTTTAAAAGAAATCTTTTTCGGATTTTCAGAAATTTCCCAGCCTTTTCCTGTATAAAAATCTTTTGTTTCTACTCTCCAATATTGTTTGTTTTGCGTTCGTGCTGTGAAAACAACTGTAGGATCCGCCTTAAAAGGACCGCCTAATCGCGAGTCATCTAAACCATACCCAATTGTATAAATTTTTTGTTCTTTACTTGCTTCAGATGTGTTGAATTTTAAAAAATCCATTGGGTTTGGCCATTGAGGGCCAAATTTTGGAGCAAAGTATGCAATGGTTGCTAATAATACGATAAATATTGTAAGTGGTCTAAGTAATTTTGAGATTTCTCTAGCATAATTTTGTAAGTGTTCACGTTCTTTTATTCGTTCTACTTGAAGAAGACTAAGCATAAAAAAGCCGATGACAACAGTACGAATAATAGCGTAGTTTGCATTGTATAAATGTAAGTTATGAAAAGTTGCGATATAAATAATAGTCAATACAAGGAATAGAAACCCACGTTTTTTATGAATAATCCAAAATGAAGTGAAAGAACTCAAAAACCAAAATGAGAGAAAAAATAAAACCGTCGGAAAAACTGGAGAAATATCTAGTAAATTCCCTTGGAAAAACAGGGAGGAATTTCGAAACATATCAGAAAAGAATGTTGTTAGCCAAGATGGATTTATAAAAGCATTTTTATAATATAGGGAATGAATGATAAATAAGACTGTGACAATTTTTATAGGAATCTGCCACCTCGTTTGAAAAAAAGAGAGAGCGAAGCAAATTCCTATAAATGTTACGAAAATATCTAATCTACCTACATTTGTAATACCTATAAGAGGTCTTAGCCATTCTAGTAAAAGAAGAAATACACATGCATGCATGAAGAATCTGTTCGTATCCCACTTGTATTTTGCTTGTAATATCATCATTTGTTCACCTCAAAAAACACGTTTGTATACCGGTTTTCATAAACCGTGTTTACAAATATTTGTCGTTTTTTTAGAGTTTCTAGTATACTGAGTTCTCGGTGTGAAAGTTGATTCGCTTTTTCTTTCACGACAAAAACCATACATTTTCTATTTCTTATAGCAGCACAATCAGCCGCCTTTTGAATATCGGGAGAAAGATTACTGGTCACGAGTATAACCGTGACGGGCTCATAAATTTTTCTTAGTTCCATGTCTACACTCTGGGAGAGCGGGAATACACTGTCTGCTTGTACTTTTGCTAAATGACAAAGGATTTGTTGTAACTGCGTATCTCCATTGTCTAAAGGGAAAATAGTTTGTTCTTTTCCGATAGACACGAATGATGCTGGTGAATTTTGTTTCAAGACAGCCCTTACGATAGAGGCAGTAAATGTGACGACTGATTCGAATAGAGGAGACTCGGTTCTGTCTATGAATATCATGATATTATGGCTGCGCTGTTGTTCAAACTCTTTTGTCATAATATTGTTTGTTCGTGCAGTTGCTTTCCAATCGATCCATGAAAAGCGATCGCCAGGTTTATAGTCTCTGACACCGACCGAGATTGTAGAGTCTTTTGCTGAATTTATATTTGCTGAAAGCGCTCCTTGTTCGAAATGATTTTCCAATTGTCGATACGCTATATCTACATACTGGGGATAGACTAAAAATGTATTTGGAACTGAAAAAGTTACTTCTTTCTCCATCATGCCGAATAAATCGCCAGTTTTGACACGAACGCTTGAAAAAGTGTGCTCGCCTCTAGGGATTGTGTCAATAACATATTGAAACGAAATATTTCGTTTCAATCCTGGGAAGAGTACTACCTTATTCATCTTTATTTGTTTACAACTTATAAATTGTGGTGGCAGTTCATCTTCTATAACTAAATAAAGTAAGGGAAAAGGAAATTTTCTTTTTATTGTAATCGTGCTTACAAATTGTTCTCCTACTACATATCCATTTTGGTTTGTTATTCGCTTTACTTCAGCGTCCCGTAAAGCGTAGAAGGGGATTAGTAGTGAATAAAGAGCAATGGGAATTATGCTGTAAAATAAAAACCAACTGACAAACCCTCCTTGAAACATAGCGTACACAAATGTTAAGACTAGGCATAAAGGGAGTAGCAATAACTTCATAACGTGATATAGCGCTCGCAGCATTCGTTTCATCAAGGGTTCATCGCCCTTTGAGTAGGCACGGTAGTTCGTGCAACGATTTTTGCGATAACTTGTTCGCCAGTTATTCCTTCAAATTTTGCTTCCATTTTTAGAATGAGCCTATGCGTTAAAACGTAAGGAGCTAAAAGTTTAACATCGTCTGGAATAACATAATTTCTGCCATGGATAAATGCATAAGCTTGTGAAGCTTTCATTAAAGCAATTGAGCCACGTGGACTTGCACCTAGCTGTATAGAACTGTACGTACGAGTCTGATTAACAAGCTTTACAATGTAATGCTTAATTGCTTTGTCCATACTTACTACCCGTACGCTTTGTTGTAAATAAAGTAATTCTTCTATTGTAGTAATGGTCTGTAATTGAGAGAGTGGATTTGTTTTTTCCATCCGGTTTAAAATTTCAAATTCTTCTTCTGGTGTAGGATATCCCATTTTTAGTTTCAATAAGAAACGATCGAGCTGAGCTTCTGGTAGAGAATATGTTCCTTCATATTCGACCGGATTTTGTGTAGCCATGACAAAGAACGGCTTTGGTAAAGGTCTTGTAATACCATCTATTGTAATATTGCCTTCTTCCATACATTCAAGTAAAGCAGATTGTGTCTTTGGAGATGTACGATTAATTTCATCAGCAAGTACAAAATTCCCCATAATTGGTCCAGGCTTGAACTCAAATTGGAGCTCTTTCGGATTATAAATAGAAACTCCTGTTACATCTGACGGCAATAAATCAGGTGTAAATTGAATTCGCTTATAATCAGCATCAATGGATTTAGAAAGAGCACGTACTAGCATTGTTTTCCCGACACCAGGAACATCTTCTAATAGCACATGACCTTCAGCTAAGAGAGTTGTCAAAACTAAGATGGTTTCTTTTCGTTTTCCGACCATTATTTTTTCAATATTATTGATTATTTTTTCTACAGTGGGATGTAATGAATCAAGCTGGGGCATCGTAATCCTCCTAATGTTATTATCGTTTTCTAATCTATTTAGTGGACATATTTCTAATT
>NZ_JBNLYE010000173.1:0-8454 GCF_050172095.1 Bacillus sp. GMs2/2 | reverse complement strand
AGATTCTGTATATTATAGGTGTACTAAAGTGTAAGGGAATGAGAGGTGTGGCATACGTAATTTCACTGCAAGGGCCGATGGCTAGCGGAAAAACAACATTAGCAAAAAGGTTAGAAAAGAGAGGGTTTCGAGTTATATATGAAAATCCATATCCAATTGTAGAGAAGCGAAAAAAATTGAATTTAGACATGAATTCAAAAGTAGGGTTTATTATGAATCAAAAAATGTTTATGGAAGCAAAAATAAAGGAGTTTCAAAATGTGAAAGATTCAGTCGTAATTTTTGATCGCGGACCAGAAGACATTGAGTTTTTTACACTCTTTTATCCAACGATTATAGGAGAAGAGTGGGATATAGAAACTGAATTGAAAGATGAATTATATAAATTAAGAGCATGCCGTTCGGATGTGATTTTTTACTTAGATGTTACGAAAAAGAATGTATATGATAGAAAAAATAATGATAGAACAAGAAACAGAAGTACGTTTGAGGAGCAATTTAAATTAGTAGAAACTGAAAAAGACTGGTATAAAAAATTTCCTGTAACTTATGTGGACACGAATAGATTAACAGTGGACGATTTAGAGGTATATTTTATGGACTGGTTAAAGGAGAGAGGGCTATGAAAAAAATACTTTTATTTGTATACTCAACATTTGCAGAGTTTGAAATAACAGTAGCGACGGCATTGCTGAAAAATAAATATGAAATCATTACAGCGGGCTTAACTAAAGAATTGGTTATAAGTGAAACTGGATTGCAAGTGCAGCCGCATATAGAAGTAAGTGAAGTATGTGTAGATGAGTATGAGGGGATACTTATTCCAGGTGGAGAAGAAGGACAGTTGGAAGATGCAAAACCTCTTTTTTCAATCATTCGTCAATTTCATGAACAAGAAAAATTAGTGGCGGCAATTTGTGCTGGACCGTATGCACTAGCAAAAGCAGGGTTATTTAAAGGGATTTCTTATACTGCGACTATAGATTATCAAAAATTTGATTGTTTTCCAGTAGAAAATTTTGTGTATGAAGAAGTTGTGAAACACTCAAATATCATTACAGCACAAGGGCATGCATTTGTACCATTTGGAATAGCAATTGCCTCTTATTTTGGAGTGGCAGACGAACATAATACAGATTTTTATTGTGGTAAAGGCAATGTAGTAATGGAGAAACTTTTACGAGAAAACGTGTAGAAGCTAGCAAATGCTAGCTTTTTTCTTTTTGACACCGATAAATTACTAACGTTTTTGGATCGCGCCATATACCGTTATGGAGAGATAATTCCTGGTTGATTTCTTCTGTTAGCCATTCTTTCATCTCGGCTTGAAGATACATATTATCGGGTATATTTAGCGATGGGAACATGCTAGAAATATAGTTTACAATCGGAGTAGCATGATGAAAAACGAGAGCATTATGAATAACTGTTTCTTCAACAGTTGGAAAAACAGATTGTAATATCTCTTTACCGTTTTCTAAACAAAATGGAGTGACTGATGATGTTGTTTTCGGTAAATCAAATGCGTCTAACATACGGTTACACATTTCAACTATACGAGGTAGTGTAACGCTAGAATTTGTTGTAGCTAAAAGTGTTCCGCCAGGACGAATTACTTTATGGAATCCTTGAATTGTTTTTTCAACATCTTTCACATGGTATAACATATGTCTTGCAATTATTAGGTCATAACAATTTGTTTCGAAAGGAAGTTTACTAGCATCCCCTCGTTTCCATTCTATTAAGTTATTTGTTTTAGCAGCTTCAGCAAGCATAGCTTCGGATTGATCAAACCCGGTGAATGGGCCTTTATGACCATTTGTTTGTAAAAGGGAAAGGAATTTTCCACTAGCGCACCCAACCTCTAATATGTTTTCTTCCCCTTGAAGTTGTAAATGTTTAATGACGAGTTTATCTAAATCTACGTGTTTTTCTTCGTAATGTGTATGTGTGTCGATGCGTGTTTGTAAATGGTTGCTAACGTTATATTGACGTTTTACATCATTCATTTTGTCGCATTCCACCTTTGTGCAAAATTGTTGGATTGCATGTGTTAATACATCTGTTTTCTTTAAACCTTCGTAATGGAGTGCTAATTCAAACCTTTTAAGTAATTTCTCTTCAATTCGAAAATGAATATCTTTTCGTTTTGTCACTGAAATCTCGCTCCTTTGCATCTGTTAGTGAGACTATAGCACGTCTGGAAATTTTGTGTAAATCATTTGTGTACACAAAATTATGGGGATGAAAAAAATGTTTGAATATGATTTTAAACTATTGACGATTTAAACGTTTTCATATATTCTTAAATTAAGTAATATTCAAATAATTCAAAAGAAATGAGAGAGTCACATGCTTCTTCAAGGAACACATCGAATTGGTCGTATGGCCATGCTGTTGGCACTTGCGGATGAGAATGAAAGTCCTGTATTATCCATTCCAAAAGGTTGGAAGTATTGTACGGGGAAAGTGGGTTCGATGAATTCGCAAAAGGTTGTCGCAGCAATGGAAACAGCGGCTAAAAGCAACCAAGTTATTGAAACAGATGTTTACAGAGAAACACATGCACTTTATCATGCAATTATGGAAGCTTTGTACGGAGTGACGAGAGGTCAAATTCAGTTAGCAGACGTTCTTCGTACAGTAGGACTTCGTTTTGCGATTGTGCGCGGTACACCATACGACGGAAAAAAAGAAGGCGAATGGGTTGCTGTTGCATTATATGGAACGATTGGTGCACCTGTAAAAGGATCTGAGCATGAGGCGATTGGTTTAGGAATTAATCACATATGATTTGCCCATAGTCTATTAGTTAGAAGGGGGCCTTACTTTTTTAGGACAGAAGTCTGTCTTAAAAAGATAAGGTCCCCTTTTGCCTTTTTAAGGAGGAAAAATGATGATTACGTTAACAGGACATACATTGACAGTTGAAGAAATGAAGAGGTTATTACTGGAAGGAGAAGGTGTAACAGCTTGTCCAACTAGTATGCAAAAGGTAGCGGAGTGCCGCGAAGTAGTTGAGAAAATTGTAGAGGACGGAAAAGTCGTTTACGGAATTACAACTGGATTTGGAAAGTTTAGTGATGTGCTTATCCAAAAAGATGATGTAAAGGCACTTCAACATAATTTAATTCAGTCACATGCATGTGGGATTGGTGATCCATTCCCGGAAGAAGTATCGCGTGGAATGTTAATTTTACGAGCAAACACGATGCTTAAAGGAGTATCAGGCGTAAGGCCGCTTGTTGTAAATATGCTTCTTGAGTTTGTAAATCGTAAAATTCATCCAGTTGTTCCGCAACAAGGTTCACTTGGTGCAAGTGGAGATTTAGCGCCTTTATCTCATCTCGCGCTCGTATTATTAGGCGAAGGTGAAGTGTTCTATAAAGGAAAACGCGTTCATGCGATGGTGGCTCTTACAGAAGAAGGTCTTGAGCCGATTGAACTTGAAGCGAAAGAAGGGCTTGCATTAATCAATGGTACGCAGGCGATGACAGCGCAAGGAGTTCTTTCTTATATAGAAGCGGAAGCAACGGCATATCAAGCTGAATTCATTGCTTCGATGACAATTGAAGGGTTACAAGGCATTATTGATGCATTTGATGAAAATGTTCATAAAGCACGTGGTTATAAAGAGCAAGTGGAAGTAGCGAGCAGAATTCGTGACATCCTTCATGATAGTAAATTAACAACAAAACAAGGAGAACTACGTGTACAGGATGCCTATTCACTTCGCTGTATTCCGCAAGTACACGGTGCTTCTTGGCAAGTTTTAAATTATGTGAAAGAAAAATTAGAAATTGAAATGAATGCAGCAACAGATAATCCACTAATCTTTGATGGTGGGGAAAAAGTAATTTCGGGTGGGAATTTCCATGGTCAACCGATTGCGTTTGCGATGGACTTCTTGAAAGTAGGAATGGCGGAACTTGCAAATATTTCAGAGCGTCGTATTGAGCGTTTAGTAAATCCGCAATTAAATGATTTACCAGCATTTTTAAGTCCCGAACCAGGACTTCAGTCTGGTGCGATGATTATGCAATATGCTGCAGCATCACTAGTTTCTGAAAATAAAACGTTAGCACATCCGGCGAGTGTGGATTCAATCCCGTCATCAGCTAATCAAGAAGATCACGTAAGTATGGGAACAATCGCTTCACGCCATGCACATCAAATTATTCAAAACGTAAGACGCGTTCTTTCAATTGAAATGATTTGTGCGATGCAAGCTGCAGAATATCGCGGCATTGAAAACATGAGTACAGTGACGAAAAGTTTCTACCATCAAGGTCGTCAGCAAGTGCCGTCTATTACAAATGATCGTATATTCTCAACGGATATTGAAAATATTGCGCATTGGTTAAAAACGAATTATTCGATAAAAGAAAGATTAGATGTAAACGCAGCACTATAAAATGAGAAAAGGGAGAGATTGAAATGGAAAAAGTTAAACAAACAATTCGCGCGCCAAGAGGTACGGAGTTACAAACGAAAGGGTGGGTTCAAGAAGCTGCACTTCGTATGTTAATGAACAATTTAGATCCGGAAGTTGCTGAAAAGCCAGAAGAATTAGTTGTATATGGCGGAATTGGCCGTGCAGCTCGTAACTGGGAAAGCTACAATGCAATTGTAGATTCATTAAAAACGTTAGAAAGCGATGAAACATTACTTGTTCAATCAGGAAAACCAGTTGCAATCTTTAAATCACATGAAGATGCACCTCGCGTTCTTTTAGCGAACTCAAACTTAGTACCGAAGTGGGCGAACTGGGATCACTTCCGTGAACTAGAGAAAAAAGGTCTTATGATGTATGGACAAATGACAGCAGGTAGCTGGATTTACATTGGAACACAAGGCATTTTACAAGGAACATATGAAACGTTTGGCGAGGCGGCACGTCAACATTTTGGCGGTTCATTAAAAGGTACTGTAACACTTACTGCTGGTTTAGGTGGTATGGGTGGTGCACAACCTCTTGCTGTAACGATGAATGGCGGTGTTGTCATTGCTATTGATGTTGATAAGCGCAGCATCGATCGTCGTATTGAAAAGAGATACTGTGATATGTATACAGAATCATTAGAAGAAGCATTAACGGTTGCGAACGAGTATAAAGAGAAGAAAGAACCAATTTCAATTGGTTTATTAGGAAATGCAGCAGAAATTTTACCAGAACTAGTGAAGCGTAATATTACGCCAGATTTAGTTACGGATCAAACATCTGCTCATGATCCATTAAACGGTTATATTCCAGTCGGTTACACGTTAGAAGAAGCAGCAAAACTTCGTGAAGAAGATCCAGAACGTTACGTGCAATTATCAAAAGAAAGCATGACAAAACATGTAGAAGCAATGCTTGCTATGCAAGCAAAAGGCGCAATTACATTTGATTATGGAAATAACATTCGCCAAGTTGCTTTCGATGAAGGTTTGAAAAATGCATTCGATTTCCCAGGATTCGTTCCAGCATTTATCCGTCCATTATTCTGCGAAGGAAAAGGACCATTCCGCTGGGTAGCACTTTCTGGTGATCCAGAAGATATTTATAAAACAGATGAAGTAATTTTACGTGAGTTTGCTGACAATGAACATTTGTGTAACTGGATTCGTATGGCACGTCAGCAAGTTGAATTCCAAGGTCTTCCGTCACGTATTTGTTGGCTTGGTTACGGTGAGCGTGCGAAATTTGGTCGCATCATTAATGAAATGGTTGCAAATGGTGAATTATCAGCACCGATCGTTATCGGCCGTGACCATTTAGATTGCGGATCAGTAGCATCTCCAAACCGTGAAACAGAAGCGATGAAAGACGGTAGTGATGCAGTTGCAGACTGGCCAATTTTAAATGCATTAATTAACAGTGTGAACGGTGCAAGCTGGGTATCTGTTCACCACGGTGGCGGCGTTGGTATGGGATATTCACTTCACGCTGGAATGGTTATCGTTGCAGATGGAACAGAAGCAGCAGCAAAACGTATTGAGCGTGTATTAACTTCTGACCCTGGTATGGGTGTTGTTCGTCACGTGGATGCAGGATATGACTTGGCAGTGGAAACTGCGAAAGAAAAAGGCGTTAACATTCCAATGATGAAATAAGGAGGAGAAAACATGCTGGACACTTTACTAATAAATATCGGTCAATTACTAACAATGGATCAAGAAGATGGCTTGTTAAGACGGGAAGCGATGAACACGCTTCCTGTTATCGAAAACGGTGCGGTTGGAATTGAAAATGGTGTAATTACTTTCGTTGGAACAGCGGAAGAAGCGAAAGGATTACAAGCGAGAGAAGTTATTGATTGCGGCGGGAAAATGGTTTCTCCTGGTCTCGTTGACCCGCATACTCATCTTGTATTTGGTGGATCTCGTGAAAATGAAATCGCACTAAAACTACAAGGAGTTCCGTACTTAGAAATTTTAGAACAAGGCGGAGGCATACTTTCAACTGTAAATGCAACGAAACAGGCGTCGAAAGAAGAACTTGTTCAAAAAGCGAAATTCCATTTAGACCGTATGCTATCTTTCGGAGTTACTACTGTAGAAGCGAAGAGTGGTTACGGATTAGATGATGAGACGGAATGGAAACAATTAGAGGCAACAGCACAATTACAAAAAGAGCATCCGATCGATTTAGTTTCAACATTTTTAGGTGCTCATGCAGTTCCGAAAGAGTATAAAGGTAGATCGAAAGAATTTTTACAATGGATGTTAGACCTACTACCAGAAATGAAAGAGAAGCAATTAGCGGAGTTCGTTGATATTTTCTGTGAAACAGGTGTGTTCTCTGTAGAAGAATCAAAAGAATTTTTATTAAAAGCGAAAGAGCTTGGCTTTGATGTGAAAATTCATGCAGATGAAATCGACCCTCTTGGTGGTGCGGAAGCAGCGGCAGAAATCGGTGCAGCATCAGCGGACCATTTAGTTGGTGCTTCTGATAAAGGAATTGAAATGCTTGCAAATTCTAATACAGTAGCAACTTTATTACCAGGAACAACTTTCTATTTAAATAAAGAAAGCTTTGCTCGTGGTCGTAAAATGATTGATGAAGGTGTTGCAGTTGCGTTAGCTACAGACTTTAACCCAGGTAGCTGTCCAACTGAAAATATTCAGCTTATTATGAGCATTGCGATGCTAAAATTGAAAATGACACCAGAAGAAGTTTGGAATGCCGTAACGGTTAACTCATCATATGCCATTAACCGTGGTGATGTAGCTGGGAAAATTAGAGTTGGTCGTAAGGCAGATTTAGTTTTATGGGATGCTTACAATTATGCTTACGTACCGTATCATTACGGCGTAAGTCATGTGAATACAGTATGGAAGAATGGTAATATTGCATATACAAGAGGTGAACAATCGTGGAGCACGGCCACTATTTAAAGAAAAATGCAAAGTTTATTGATCGTGAAGTGACGAAATGGAGTGAGATGATTAAAGATTGGGAGGAAGGTGTGGAAATATTCGGTGCTGCCTTAATTGGAGCACCCCTTTCTAAACCATCTATTAGTCATTCAGGAGCGAGTTTTGCTCCAAAGACAATTCGTGCGATGTTAGATGCATATAGCACATATGCAATTACAGAAGAACACGATATGAAAGAAAGTGTCTTATATGATTGCGGCGATATTACGATGCATGTGACGGATATAAAAGAAAGTCATAAACGAATTGCGAAAACAGTTGGGCATGTAACGAAAGTAAACCCGAACATGATACCAATCGTTCTTGGCGGTGACCACTCGATTAGTTTTCCGAGTATAACAGGCTTTGCAAACAGTAAAGGAAAGATCGGTATCATTCAATTTGATGCCCATCATGATTTACGTAATTTAGATGATGGTGGTCCGTCAAATGGTACCCCTTTCCGTAGTTTACTAGAAAATGGTGTCATTACAGGAAAACAACTCATTCAAATCGGTATTCGTAATTTTTCAAATGCACGAGCGTACCATGAATATGCAAAAGAACATGGGGTGACAGTGTATACAATGAAAGATGTACGAGAGCGAGAAATAAAAGATATTATGACGGAAAGTATTGAAGTATTAAGAAAGCAAGGTGTGACTTCTATTTACATTTCTCTTGATATGGACGTACTAGATCAAGCATTCGCACCAGGTTGTCCAGCAATTGGCCCTGGCGGAATGGACAGTATGACTTTACTTGATGCGATTGAATTCCTTGGTAAAGAACCGCTTGTGCAAGGTATGGATATTGTAGAAATCGATCCAACCCTTGATTTTAGGGATATGACGAGCCGAGTAGCTGCGCAAGTGATTATGAGTTTTCTTTTAGCGAGAGAAACAGTCCGTAAGCAGGTTAGTATATAGACGGAAAAGTAGATATTTATGCTTTATCAAAAACACATCACTACTGAAATGTAGTGATGTGTTTTTGTGTTAAAGGAGAATGAATGTATGTGGAACCGTTAATGGAATTGCGATTTTTATAGTG
>NZ_JBNLYE010000172.1:0-8478 GCF_050172095.1 Bacillus sp. GMs2/2 | reverse complement strand
AATAGAAAATTTACCATTTTTTAGTTATTTTCAGTTTGTTTTTTATGATTAAAATTTTCTAAAAACAACAACCGTTACATGTAAAAATATGTTATATTAAAACAAGAACAAATGTTCTTTTTTTAAAAAAAGGAGGAATTTTTTATGCTACAAGAACCTATTATCGTAAAAAAAGAAGCTTTCCACGCAATCGGCGTTTCGGTTACGACGACTAATGAAAAAGAGGCATCTACTGAAGGAAACATTCCACAACTTTGGAACCGATACTTTCAAGAACAAATGATGCATCACATCCCAAATCAACAAACGAAAGAAACATTCGCTTTCTACTCAAACTACGAATCAGATGAAACCGGTACATATCAATTTACAATCGGTATGCCTGTTTCTTCATTAGAAGACGTTCCTGAAAATATGACAACTTTAACAATACCTGCCGCTACATATGCGGTATTTACAACAAGAAAGGGACCAGTTGCTGAAGTCGTTTGTGAAGCTTGGGAATATATTTGGAAATGGTCGAAAGAAAATAAACGTGCCTTCACAACAGACTTTGAGCTTTACGATGAAAGAGCGTTAGATCCAAACAACGTCCAATTGGATATTTATATTGCGTTAGCCTAAAAAAAGATGCCCATTCGGCATCTTTTTTTGTCGTTAAATAGCTACTGGGCAAATTCATTATTATTGTCTACAATGAGAAAGTGCAGTATAGAAATATTAGAAACTGTATAAAACGATTGTTAATAGGTTTTTTAGTTTAAATTCGTCACATAGAAAGGAAGCAATATGGAGGAACTACAACAAAATAAAACTGCTTTAGAAGGAAGCGGAAAACCGTTATTAAAAAATACGAATTTCCTTTTTCTTTGGGCAGCTACTCTTTTTTCAAGCTTTGCTTTAGCCTTTTTTACTTTTTCACAAACGTGGTACATAGCAAAAACATTAAACCTTGAAGCTTCACTCGGTGTTGTTTTCGTAGCCCTTAGTGTTCCAAGGCTTATTTTTATGATTGTCGGCGGCGCTGTAGCTGATAAATTCCCGAAAAAAAACATTATGTTTTACTCCAATATCATTCGAGCGATTCTTGTCGCAACCATTCTCACATGGTTCATTGTCGGTGATGTAACACTATATACATTTGCTTTATTCGCTTTATTCTTTGGACTTGCTGATGCTTTCTTCTGGTCAGCAGATGGATCTATCTTACCGGAATTGGTAGAAAAAAGCCGGTTAACACAAGCAAATTCACTTACACAAATGACGAACCAAGCATCGGTCATCTTAGGCCCTGTACTTGGTGGTATACTCATTAAATTTACGAACTATGAGACAATCTTTTCCATTACGATTTTATTACTGATTTTCGCTGCCATACTCGTCCAAAAAATACAATTTACGATGCCAGAACAAAAAGATACAGATAAAGGTATGTTCACTTCCATTAAAGAAGGAATCTTATATGTAAAGGAATCGCCATTCCTTTCAACTTTCCTTATTTGTAGCGCTTTTTTAAATTTATTTTTAATCGGCCCGATGCAAGTTGGTTTCCCGCTTTTTGTTAAAAACGTTCTGCATGGTGATTCGCTCCAGTTTAGTTACTTAGAAGCATCTGTAGGCGGCGGAATGGCAATCGGTGCTATCATTGTCGGTTTAAAAAATATTAATCGTAGACGCGGTCTATTTTGTATTATCATGATGCTATTGTCTGGTGTATTCTTCTTAGCCATCAACTTTAGCACCGTACTTTGGCAAGCACTATTAGCCAGCATGTTTTATGGTATTACAATCGCAATGGCGATTGTACCGCTTATGGCAATGATTCAATCGACAGTAAAAGAAGAAATGATGGGACGCGTAATGAGTTTACTTATGCTATCATCAATGGGCTTTATCCCGCTCTCTTATGCATTCACATCACTTGCACTTGCAATGGGAATTCCAATCGTAACCGTTATGAAAAGTGGTGCAATAGCTGTTATTGTATTCGTACTATTTGTAGCGATTCGTGTTCCAGTTGTAAGGAAGTTCGATTAGCCACTTAGAGTCATGTATTATACGCATGGCTCTTTTTTGAATGGATCAAATAGTGATATTCCCTTACTTCTCCTTAATGCTGCTCCCCATTCTAATCCAACCTCTAAAAATAAATCTCGCACTGTACTGTATAAAAGTGCCCCAATGTCTTTACGAATTTCCCCATATTTATATGCTCTTACAACACTTTTCACGCGCCAAATTAAATTTCCATACACTTCTTCGTCAGCTAATATTTGCTCTAGTAAAACACCTTGTTCTAGTAACCCACTCTTTTTATACGCAAGCTCGACCTTACTCCAAAATATATTAATTTTCTTCGGATTACTCGTCATCGGCACCAGTGCGTATATAAAAGGCTTCGGTATATCATGACGGCAATACGTCTCATCAAACTCATACGTTCCTTTTCTTTTCTCTTTTATTTGTGAAATGTTTTTAGAAAGAATTGTTTTCCCAGCAATTTTTTGCTCATTTTTACTACAGCCAGTTGCATTATCCTCAGTTTTACAAGCGGACATTTTCATACGGTCATCCATGCGGTCAATTGCAGATGTAAGAAATACATATAAGTTCGCACTATACCCGCCGCGTTTATGCCTTTCTTTTGTTGCAACACGCTTTATAATTCCTAGTTCCTCTAACTTTGCAATTGAACGGCGTACTGTACGAATACTCTTTCCAACATTCGTCGCAATCGTCCCCATTAATGGACAAGCGACTCCTACTGTTTTTTGTTTCTCATTCACCGCATATTTTCCTAAAAAATGAATAATGATAGAATCAGTTTTATTCAATTGAAATCGGTAGCACTTCAAAACTTGTTTTTGATATGTATTAAACTCTTCTTTACTTTGAAATTCACTATATGGTTTCATTAAATTATATAAGCTTCCCATTTATATCACCTCATTTATAAGTAAGAGGCAGGAAGCGAAATTGGCGTAATAGTTAATATTTTTTAATGGAGATGAAAATATGATTGTAATTAGCGCTTGTTTAGGTGGGATTGCTTGCCGTTATGACGGGAATGACAATCTTGTTTCAAAAATAGAGGAGCTTCTGCAAAAAGAAGATACAGTCCTCATTTGCCCTGAAGTATTAGGAGGACTACCAACACCTCGTCCTTCCGCTGAAATTATTGGCGGGAATGGCGACGACGTTTTAGACGGAAAAGCGAAAGTGATAACAAAAAATGGTGAAGATGTCACAGCAGCTTTCGTAAATGGTGCTTATAAAGCATTAGAACAAATTAAAGATTTACACCCAGAATATATTATTTTAAAAGAACGCAGCCCATCTTGTGGTAGTTCTACGATTTACACTGGAGAATTTAACGGTAATAAGCAAACTGGTTTCGGAGTGACAACTGCTTTATTTAAAAGACACGGATTTAAAGTCATTTCAGAAGAAGAATTTGAAAACAAAAAAAGGAATTGACCCTGTTCGTCAATAAAGGTTATTTACGTTCGTTTTAAAAATAGTAATAAACCCTTATATATCAACGGTTTGTGTAACGTTAAAAATCATGAATAAATTTTAAATTTTATTCATTCGTTACCAAAATGTGACCATAAAAACAAAAGAGCACAGCGTGTATATATGGTGTTGGACCACCGTATATACCGTCCACCTGAGCTGACCAGGTAAACACTTGCTATACTCTCATGTGTTATTTTACCTCATACAAGGGGTATTAAGCAACGTTTACCAATAAATCGGTGACGTTGCTTTTTTGTTTCCAAAAAGGAGACAAACCGTTATGAAAAAGTGTATTGATGTATTAGCTCAACCAGAGTCCTATCATAATTTATCAACATTTTCAAATGTACAGGAATTAAATCAAACGATTAGAGTATACAGAGATGTAATTAAAACGTCTATTAAACGTGCAGATGTACAATCTAAATTAATTGCATTACTTGAAATTTTAAAGCGTCATAGCTGCAAATACGTAGGTGTTAGTTTCCTATGTAAAAATAGAATAGCTGAGATAATGAGCGTATCATATAAAACTGTACAACGTTTAATGACGAAACTTGTGACTTTAAGAATAATTAAGCAAATAGCCATGAAGCGAAAAAAAGATATGCGCCAAACTTCTAATGCAATTATTATCCAACCAATTGTAAATGAAGTGTCCCACAAGCGCCCTACTGAAACGACTAAGAAGTGTCCTACCGTTAAAACAAATACTAAAATCTTAAAACAAAAGAGTAAAGATATAAATAAACGTAATGGTAATGACAATAATGCTGTACCTAAAGAAAACATTAAATGTGCTGAATTTGTAGCCCACTGGGTTCCGAAACGTTTCGTTTCCCTAACTTCAGCATTTTATTCAAAAGCTAAAACAATTCAAGAATTTTGGAAGGTCGTAAAACAATGCAATTGTGTAATAAATCATACAACAGGCCAAACGGCGTTTGACAAAGAACAAGAACTACAAATTGGTGTACAAGCTATGAAAGAATTTGCGATGAAGGTAAAAGATGGAGTCAAAATGAAAAAGGGTAAGTTTGCGTATTTCAACGGTATCGTAAACAATTTGATGAACAAATATTATTTTGACCCTGAATTTGGTATGTGATGCTCTCTTTTACACTTCAGGTATCACATATACCTTTGCATATACACCTTGCTGCACAGCAAATTGTTCTAGCGTCTTTTGCCTAAATGGTGTGAGTGTAAAGAAATGAAGGATAGGGACTTTCCCGTTATATTTGTTTTTATAATACACCGTGAATTCACCATACTTATTCATTTTTTCACTGTTCACATTCATCATTTGTGTACGATCTATTTCGACTGCATTGAGAATCCCGTCACTATCACGGTACTTTACATCCGGAATAATGGTTCGCTTCTTGTCATCTACTTTATAACGTATAGGGGCTTCTATCTGCCAATCCTCAGGACAAAATAGATTCAGCCACGCTTCGTTTCTCATGAGGCTGTGTGCTAATCGAATGGTGGGCACAACCTTTTCTACATCATCGAATAGCGCACGTCCTTGTTTATTGAGGTAATATACATGCTCTTTTTTATAAACGGTACTATTCACATATGGACTTAAATCTTTTAAAATTCGATTTGCATTTCGAATTCCTCCCATATCGTGAATTGCCATTAAGTGTCTTCTTGTCGCAAATTTTAGCGTTCTAATCGAGGTCAAAATCATCATCTGACGATTCATTTTGATATGTGTCTGCATATGCATCCTTTTTCACCTCGTATTGTTTTAATACGCCCCACATCTGTTCATTTGAGATATAAGGGACTTGAATCTCTGTTAATCGATCAGTTTTAAAAAGCGCACGCCCTGGTATACTTTCAATCGATTCAAGACCAGTTTCATCGATGACAACTTGAGAAGCTGTTTGAGTTGGTAACCGAAATCCTAATTTTGCATCACTGTTTTGTTTCACTTGACGTGGTAAAGTATCGCCAGTAGGATATTGTGTGCAAAAAATCAATCGAAATCCTAATGCTCCACCAATTCGCGCTATGTGAGAAAGCATCTGTTGACAAGCTCCTAATAACTTTTGTTGTTCCCTATTCATACTTTTATCAGGACAAAGTTCTGCCCCTTCATCTACGATAATAAAGTAGCGTTCTCTTATATTTGTTTCTACCACATTGGTATAATGGTGTTCTTTCATAAAAAGCATTTTTTCTTCCATCTTTTTTAGAATCGCGCTTAATACCTGAAAAGCTTCCAGTGGCTTTTCTGCAATAGAATCAACCTGCTTTATGTTTTGGTATGGTCCGAACTCTAATCCTCCTTTTAAATCAATAATAAACAAGTGCGTATTGTTTGCTTGTGCAGTAATAAGAGATGTCATCACATTCTTTAGGAATACAGTCTTTCCCATACGAGTTAAACCACCTAATGTCATATGTGGTGTTTTATCAAAATCATGATAAACCAATTGTTCTAAACTTTGCCCGATTGGCACAAGCCATTTTCCAGCTTGAATTAAATTTGTTGACCATTCCCATTTCTTCGGTATTTCTTGATCGAATACACGTATGTTCAATTTATAATTGTCGTACTGAATTCGAACAGGTTTATTTAACCCTTCACTTACAACATCTTCAACTTTTTGAATAATTTTACTCGGCATACCAACAGGCAACTCATACACATATGTTGTACTTCGATCATCATGAGTTCGCTTCTTAAATGTTGGATAATGAATCCTATCATCTTTTTTAATTGCAATTCCTGACACTTCAAAAAATACTTGTATCTTCTTTTTATCATCTATTTTACTTTTAAACCGATCACTTACGAATGCAATAGTTAAAGCTGTCGTCGGGACCAATAGTAATTCCAGCATAAACATTTCTCCTTTAGATATCCTATAAGGATATCATTGCACTTTGTTGGAAGAAGACAGAACAAGCATTTTCGCTTATGAATTCTACTGTCCCTCTCTTCCACATCATATTCCTTCATAGAAACATAACGAGAACATAACGTAGAAGATATAAGAACGAGCCCGTAAGCGTCGTATACAAGGTTATACGTGGAAGCCAATGTGGAACACTCTTCCCCATTTTTTCAGCTACACTCATCGCAATTACAGACAAACCTGTTGCCGTCCAAATAATGACTGCTTCTCCTGCAAGTGTCATAGCCATTCCTCCTCAACCAGTTCCTCTTTCTCACGAAATTTAATCCCTAATTTGGTAGCTACAATTTGATACCGCTCCATTAAATCTTGCCAATTCAATATATCTTCCTCTTCTCCATATAAATCTTCTTCAATAACTTGTGATAAGTTGAAATACCCTTTGTATTCTTTATTATCAAATACTTCATGGTTCCTCATGTGAGTAAGAATAGATTCCGTCTCTTTTCTGGAACTTGATTCGTTATACATGTGACGTAATTCTTTTGATGAATATAAATACGGCGTTACATTGAGATAACTATACTGAGAACGCATGCAACCCTCTCCTCTCTTAATATCTACGATGCCATTTAGAATTCCAAGTAGAAGTCTTCGTGGGCTTCTGAGTGGAAGTAATATAGGTATATGATGTAGAACTTTAAAACTTGTTTGTCCACAAATAAAAATATTAGAGGTTTTTAAAAATTGAAATAGAACATTGAAAAAGGAGGGATTTTATGAAGTGTAAATTAAAGATAATCTTGGCCGAACGAATGCTAAAACAGTCTGATCTTGCGAAACTGGTGGGTATTACAGACCAAACATTAAGCATGATAGCAAGAGGAAAAAGTGAACCTACGTTAAGAGTTGCGCTTCGTATTGCAAAAGCTTTGGATCTGACTGTGGAAGAAATTTGGATTGAAGAGGGGAGATAATATAATATATGCCTAGACCCAAAACCAACTTGAGGATTGTAAAAGAAGTATACGGTGAACGAAAAATAGAGGAAGTTTTTGAAGAACTTTACGAAAGAAAATACGGATTAAAAGTTAAGGTGAGCAGGAAAACATCTGAAAAATTAGCCACTGAAAAACACCAAGAGAAAAAATATAACCAGGAGTAATTACAATGTCAAAACAACCATCATTCAAAACATTAAATCGAATTATTGAAAAATATTATGATCCTAAAAATGGATTAATTGAAGTAGAGCAATTTATCATAGGTTTTGAAGCGGAATCACTTTTTGTATTAGATTACAAAGGCATTATGTATCAAAAAACATCTGCTCTAAAATATGATCAGGGTTATGAAATCTTATTACTTCCTTATACAGAACTACATTCAAATTCTAAACAAGATTTACTGCAACTATTAAAGCGTAAAATAATTGTTTATTTCACGTATACAGATCATGATCAACAACAAGAAGACTTTATGCCCGATATAGGAAATCGAATTTTTTCATTTATGAGCCATATGTTAAAAGGTGCACAGCAAAATAAAAGAGCGATTCCAGTACGTTTTATTTTAATGGATATTGAAGCAATTGGTTTTATTCCTAAACTTTCTAAATTTATGGCTGGGTGTCGAGGCTTTAATGTAGGCACTTGTTTGTTTGTAGATGACAGATTGACACTGTCATATGGATATAATAAAGAACAGGTAGACAAAATGTACAATAACAGTGTAGTTACATCAAAATAAAATACTATGAATATGTATTAATTCAATACAACTTAAAATAGGAGGTTGAACACGTGAGTTATGATACCGTCGCATCGCTACAACGCATGCAACAATTACACCAAGCGCAAGCTGCTTCTGGAAAACGCATAGTGTTAAAAAGAGTTTATGAATCAGATAAAATTTCTGCGCTCATTATCGTTCTTTGTATTTTAGCTATCCCAGCAACAATGTGTATATCCCTTTTAGTTGGATTAGTGATCTATTACATTAGAGAATTTAAGCGTACAACATATTTAATTAAAAACGTTGCTACTGGAGAGAAGTTCAGAGTCGATAAACAAGACTTTAAACA
>NZ_JBNLYE010000171.1:0-8578 GCF_050172095.1 Bacillus sp. GMs2/2 | reverse complement strand
GCTCTATTTATATAGAGCTCCTTTCTAATTTTATAATTTACTAGACTGTAACCCCTGAATAAATGGAACTACTTCAGGATTTACAAGTGAAGACAAATCACCTAATTCTTTTCCTAAGTAAGCTGCTTTAATAACACGGCGCATTACTTTAGAATTACGTGTTTTCGGTAAATCTTCTACAACGTGGATGTCTTTAGGACACAACGCTTTTCCAATATGAGAGTTTACTAAACTCATTAATTCTTTCTTTAATTCTCCTGTAAATGTTACATGGTCTCTTAATACTACAAAACAATGACAAACTTCACCTTTTACTTCGTCAGGTACACCAATTGCAGCAGCTTCAATTACATCGTTATGTTTCACAAGAATAGATTCATATTCAGCAGGTCCAATACGTTTACCTGCAATATTTAACGTATCGTCTGAACGCCCTGTGATGATATATTGTTCACCATCGTAAATGACCCAGTCACCGTGGACCCATTTATTTTCAAAACGCGACCAATATGTGTTTATGTAACGTTCATCATCTTCCCAGAAGCTTTTCGTCATACCTACCCAAGGTTTCTCTAAGCATAATTCTCCGACCTCATCCCGAATTGGTTTACCTTGATCATCCAGTACGACAGCTGCCATTCCTGGTAAAGATGCGTTAAAACTAATCGGTGCTATTGGCTTAATAAGAACATTACCGAAAATCCCACCAGAGATTTCAGTTCCACCTGAGTAGTTACAGATTGGGACATTTCCTTTTCCAACTGTTTCAAACAGCCACATCCATGGATCAGGATTCCAAGGTTCTCCTGTTGATGCGAATACTTCCAAACTCTTTAAAGAATGTTTATTGACATACTCATCACCTTTTGCCATTAATGCTCGGATTAACGTTGGCGAAATACCTAAATGAGTAATCTCATATTTATCAACTGTCTCCCATAACCGGTCTGCTTCTGGGAAGTCTGGAACACCTTCGTACATAACCATCGTTGCTCCATTAATGAGTGAACCAAATAATAGAAACGGCCCCATCATCCAGCCCATATCAGTTACCCATAATACACGATCACCTTGTTTAATATTCATTCCAAATCCTGCATCAAAAGCTGCTTTCAAAGGAAATCCTGCATGCGTGTGTACTGTTCCTTTCGGCTTACCAGTCGTTCCTGATGTATAAATGAGCATTAATGGATCATCACTTTGCATTTCCTCTGCATGTATGAATGGTTTTTCTTTTTCTAGCGTACTCCACGAAAAGTCATAGTTATGTGGTGTAAAATCATTTCCTGCATGACGAACGATAACAACTTTTTCAACAGTTGGGCAATGTTCACAAGCTTTATCTACTTCATCTTTTAAAGAAACAATTTTACCGCGGCGTGAAAATCCATCTGCGGTAATAATCATTTTTGAACCTGCCGCTTGCACACGTGTCATAACTGCATCAGACGCAAAGCCTGAGAATATTGGTGAAATAATTGCTCCGATTTTCATTACAGCTAGCATCGCAACAACTGTTTCTGGAATCATCGGCATATAAATTGTTACACGGTCACCTTTCTCAATACCCGCGTGTTTCAAACCATTTGCAACACGGCTTACCCAGTTGTCAAGCTCTTCATATGTAAATGATTTTGAAGTTCCATTTTCCCCTTCGTACTGAAGTGCTGGCTGTATTCTCGTCTCTTCATCCGCAAGCCAGCGAGATAAAGCTGATTCTACAACGTTACATGTTCCGCCATTATACCACTGTGCAAACGGTGTACCATTTTCTAAATCTAACACTTCTGTATAAGGTTTCATCCATTGATAGCCTACTGCTTTTTCTGCCTCTCCCCAAAACCAAGCTGTTTCCTCAATAGATTTATTATAAAAAGTTTCATAGTCTTCATATCCCAATGATTTCATCCAACCATATAAACGTGTTTTTTCCTTGTACTCTTCTGTTGGAAACCAAACTGCTTGTTTCAATGTTTTCCCCTCCTTAACTTTTTGAGCAAGAAAGCCCTAAATAGGGCTTTTAAACTGGATATACAGGATGTTTACGATCTGTGAATACTTGATATTTGCTCATATACATTTCAAAACGTCCTTTTAACTCTTCACGTAAATTGTTTGGATGAACAATACCATCAATCACCATCTCTGATGCTAAGTGGTATATATCAATATCTTTCTTATACTCTTCACGTTTTTCAGCAATGAAACTAGCACGCTCTTCTTCTGGTAAAGTTGCAATTTTATTTGCATATACAGCATTAACCGCAGCTTCTGGACCCATTACCGCAATAGAAGCTGTCGGTAATGCCAGACAGCAATCTGGTTCAAATGCTGGACCTGCCATCGCATATAAACCAGCGCCATATGCTTTACGAACAACGATAGAAATCTTCGGTACAGTTGCTTCACTCATTGCAGAAATCATTTTTGCACCGTGGCGAATAATACCGGCACGCTCTACTTTTGTACCAATCATAAATCCTGGTACATCCGCAAGGAATAATAATGGAATATGATATGCATCGCATAAATTAATAAACTTAGCAGCTTTATCAGCTGAATCATGGAATAATACGCCGCCCTTCATACGCGGCTGATTTGCAATAATACCAACTGGCTTACCATCAATACGTGCTAAGCCTGTAATTAGTTCTTGAGCAAATAATTTTTTCACTTCATAGAATGAACCTTCATCAATAACTCTATTAATGAGATCTTTCATATTGAAAGGAGCATTTTGATTTTCTGGAATGATTTGTTCTAACGTTTTATCGAATTGTTTCGGTTCTTGAGGTGTAACCAATGGAGTCTTTTCTAAATAGTTGTTTGGAAAATATGAAATGTATTGTCTTGCTTGTGTAATCGCATCTTCTTCCGTCTTACATAAAACATCTCCGCATCCTGATACAGAGCAATGCATACGAGCCCCGCCCATCTCTTCTAAAGTTACCTTCTCACCGATAACCATCTCAGCCATACGAGGAGATCCTAAATACATAGATGCATTTCCCTCTACCATCATTACAACGTCACAAAAGGCTGGAATATACGCACCACCAGCTGCAGAAGGTCCAAATAACAAGCATACTTGAGGAACTTTACCTGATAACTTCACTTGATTATAGAAGATTCTTCCTGCACCGCGGCGCCCTGGGAACATTTCTACTTGATCTGTAATACGCGCTCCAGCAGAGTCAACTAAATAAAATAACGGAACACGTAGTTTTTCAGCTGTTTCTTGAATACGTAAAATCTTTTCAACTGTGCGTGATCCCCATGATCCAGCTTTTACAGTAGAATCATTGGCCATTACACACGCAGTACGACCATGTATTTTACCCGTTGCCGTTACAACGCCATCCGCAGGTAAGCCTGTTTGTTCACAGTTAGCAAATAATGCATCTTCTACATATTCGCCATTATCAAATAGAAGCGCTAAACGGTCTCGAACGAATAATTTTCCTTTTGCTTTATTTTGCTCATGATATTTCGGTGCCCCGCCTTGTTTAATTGTTTCAACTCGTTCTTCAAATGAATTAGATTGTTGTTTTTGGTCTAACATATTTACTCCCCCTTATACATCGGTTTGCGTTTTTCTTTGAATGCCTGTAATCCTTCTATGCGATCTTTCGTATGGATTACACCTTCATACGCTTGTTTTTCCATTTGTAATCCGGTATGTAAATCAACTTGAATACCATTTGAAATTGCCTCTTTTGCTAATCGAACAGCAATAGGTCCATTACTAGCAATTTTCTCTGCTATTTCAATCGCTTTCTCTTCAAGTAAATTAGCTGGTACAACAAATTCTACTAAACCGTATTCTTTTGCTTCTTGCGCTGAAATACGTCTACCTGTATAAATTAATTCTTTCGCTCTACCAGCACCAATTAATCTCGGTAAGCGCTGTGTACCACCTGCTCCTGGTATAATTGCAAGTGTCGTTTCAGTAAGACCAAGACTTGCAGATTCAGCAGCAATTCTAAAATCACAAGCTAAACTTAATTCCGTACCACCACCAAGTGCAATTCCATTTATAGCAGCAATAACTGGCTGTGGTAATTGTTCAACCATCTTCATAGTAGTACGAATCATACTAACAGCATGGCGAACTTGTTCTTCATTCATACCGGCACGCTCTTTTAAATCTGCACCAGCACAAAATGCTTTTTCACCAGTACCAGTCAAAATAACTACACGTGCGTTTGAATCTTCACTTATTTGAGTTAATATCGTTTGTAATTCATCTAATAATGCCAAAGATAATGAGTTTGCTTGTCTTGCACGATTTAACGAAATCTTTACTACGTGAGGTGTTACATAATCAACGGAAATGTTTTGTAATTGTAGCATCTACTCACCTACTTATCGTTTTATGTTGAAGCGCTCTATACACATGACTCGGTAATTGGATATTCAACTTACTTTGAATAAATTGACTAGCTCTCAATAACTTTTCTTCGTCTATATTCGTTTGGACTCCTAATTTATGGAGCATATGTACTAGGTCATCAGTGGCAACATTACCTGATGCTCCTGGTGCATAAGGGCAGCCCCCGAGTCCACCACAAGAACTATCAAACGTTGTAATACCGTATTCTAATGATTTAACTACATTCGCTAGAGCCATTCCATACGTATTATGAAAATGCATTGCAAACTGCGAAGCATCATACTTCTTTAATAGGTGTTCTAATACTTGTTCTACTTGTAATGGATTCGCTACACCGATTGTATCCCCTAGAGAAACTTCATAAATACCGTATGAAAATAGTTGATTACATAATTCGTCAACTGCTGCGACACTTATATTCCCTTCATAAGGACATCCAAATACAGTAGAAACATAGCCTCTTACCTTTTTCCCTTCGAATAATGCCTGTTTTGTTATATCTTCAATTACGACTAATGCTTCTTTGATCGATTTATTAATATTACTTTTATTATGAGATTCACTTGCTGATAAAAAAACATTCACCTCATCTACATTTTGCAAAAAAGCTCGTTCCAAACCATTTTGATTCGGAACAAGCGCAGCATATGTAACATTGGGATCCCTTTTCAGCTCAGAAAATACATCATTTGCATCCGCTAATGCAGGGACCCATTTTGGGTGAACGAATGAGGAAACTTCAACATACGACAATCCCGCTTCTGTAAGTAGTTGAATCCATTTTACTTTATCTTTTGTGCCAACAATCTTTTTTTCATTTTGTAAGCCATCACGTGGCCCGACTTCTTTAATGACAGCAAAATTAGGTAGTTTCAATTCGCTTCCCCCTATATCTCCCTATTCAATTTCTAATAATACATCTCCTTCATTTACAAAATCGCCTTCTTGTACATTAATTTTCATAACTGTGCCAGCTTCTTCTGAAATGATTGGAATTTCCATTTTCATAGATTCCAAAATGACGACATCCTGCTCTTCCTCTACTGTATCTCCTACTCCTACAACAATCTTCCAAACGTTTCCTGCCATCGATGCGTATACTTTCGTCATCATTTTTTCCCCCTTAATATTGTTAAATCTTATTTTTTAACGAGTTGTTTCGTTACAAAGCCTGTTGTATAAATACCCTCTTTGAACACTTCGTCTTCCAAAACTTGCAGTAGCATTGGTGTGTTCGTTTTAATACCTTCTACTTTTAATTCCTCTAGAGCATCATGTAATTTTGAAATTGCTTCTTCACGAGTCTCGCCATGTGCAATGACTTTCGCAATCATTGGATCATAGAAAGGTGTAATCGTTACATGATTTTCTAAGAAGTGATCAATCCGTACATTTGACGGTAATGTTAAATCTGTAATTTTCCCAGGTGACGGGAAGAATGTTTTCGGATCCTCTGCATAAATACGAGCTTCAATGGCATGACCACTACGTTTTACATCATCCTGAGTAAATGATAGTTTCTCTCCACTTGCAATCAGAAGTTGTTGTTCTACAAGGTCTAATCCCGTAATTTCTTCTGTCACTGGATGCTCTACTTGTAATCTCGTATTCATCTCTAAGAAATAGAAGTTCTTCTGATCATCTACAAGAAACTCAACTGTACCTGCATTTGTATAACCAAGTGCTTTGGCAGCTTGTACAGCAACTTCCCCCATCGCCTTTCGTGTACCTTCATCTAAAAATGGTGAAGGTGCTTCTTCGATTACTTTTTGATTTCGGCGCTGTACCGAACATTCACGCTCCCATAAATACACTGTGTTACCATGTGTATCTGCTAAAAGCTGAATTTCAATATGATGCGCGTCTGCTATATATCGCTCTAAATACATTTCTCCGTTACCGAAGAAGTTTTGCGCTCTTGTTTTATTACTTTCAAACGCTTTGGTGAGCGTTTGCTCAGTTTCCATCAACTGCATACCAATGCCTCCACCGCCTGCGGATGCCTTAAGCATTAATGGATAACCAATTTGTTTTGCAATTTCAATTGCTTCTTCAGCAGTTTCAATATTTGTAGTAATACCTGGGACTACTGGGACATCTGCTGCTTGCATTGCGATACGTGATTCGATTTTACTTCCCATCTTCGTAATGATTTCTTCTGAAGGACCGATAAATACGATTCCTTCTTCTTTGCAGCGAACCGGAAAAGACGGATTCTCTGATAATAAACCATAACCCGGATGAATTGCTTCTGTATTTGTCTTCTTAGCTATTTCAATAATTTTTTCAAGGTTTAAATAGCTTTCTTGGACACGCGGTCCACCTACTAAGTAAGCTTCATTTGCCATTTTCACATGAAGGGCATTTTCATCTGCTTCAGAATAAATAGCAACAGTGCGAATGCCAAGTTTTTGACAAGTTTTCATAATACGAACTGCGATTTCTCCGCGATTTGCAATTAATATTTTTTGAAACATAGTGATTCCTCCCTTTTATCTACATCCTAAATGTCTAGCAATTACGAGACGTTGAATTTCAGAAGTTCCTTCACCAATTTCTAATAGTTTCGCATCACGAATATGTCGTTCAACTTCATATTCACGCATATAACCATATCCACCATGAATCTGTACTGCTTGATTCGCAATACGGCTTGCTGCTTCCGATGCAAATAGTTTTGCCATTGCCGCTTCTTTGCCGAAAGGTTTATCATTATCTTTTAACCAAGCTGCTTTATGTACTAAATTGCGTGCTAGCTCTACTTCAGTCGCCATATCAGCTAATTTAAATTGAATCGCTTGGAAATTAGAGATTGACTTTCCAAATTGTTGACGTTCTTTCGCATATTGCAATGCACGTTCAAAGGCTGATTGCGCAATACCAACTGCCAATGCTGCGATTGAAATACGTCCTCCATCAAGTGTATATAAAAATTGTTTAAAACCTTTATTTACATCACCAAGAATATTTTCTTTCGGTACACGAACACCATCAAGTACGATTTCACAAGTATTAGAAGCGCGAACGCCCATTTTATCGTAAGGACTAGAAATCGTTAATCCTTCACTAGTAGTAGGTACGATAAATGCTGAAATGCGTTTTCTACCATTCTCTTCAACACCGTTGACAGCGGTTACAATAATTGTATTTGCATACTCTGCGTTTGTAATCCAACACTTCTCACCACTGATTACATACTCATCGCCATCTAGTACCGCTTTCGTTTGAGTACCACCTGCATCTGATCCAGCATTCGGCTCCGTTAATCCGAAGGCACCTAATGTTTTACCTGACGCCATTGGAACTAAATACTTTTGTTTTTGTTCTTCTGTACCGAAATAATAAATTGGAGAAGCACCTAATGAAATTGTTGCAGCATAGCTTAAACCAGTGCCACCACAAGCGCGACCAATTTCTTCAACTGCTAACGCATACGATACAGTATCGCCACCTGAACCTCCATACTCTTCTGGGAATGGGATGCCTAATAATCCTAGTTCGCCCATTTTTTGAAATGTTTCATATGGAAACTCTGCAGTTTTGTCATAATATACAGCTTTCGGTGCGATTTCCTTTTCAGCAAAGTCACGTACCATTTCTTTAATCATTTGTTTTTCGCGAGTTAGAGTAAATTCCATTCCGCTACACACCCCTTATCGAATATTGAGTTTCGACAGCGTGCGAGTTTCTACTACAAACATAACAACTTAAAAGACAAGAATATTAGTTAGACAATTGCTATAATTCTGTCATAACTTAATTTTAAAACAGATTCTGTACTAATGCACAAAAAAATTCCTACATTGTTCTACAACAACATAGGAGATTTTGTGTCGAATTATGTAATTTATTGTTTAATAATCTCTACCTTTTCCCGAATCAGAAATTTCTACTAATGCTTCAGGGTATGGTTCGAAATACGTTTGTCTTAATAAATACTTTTCATCAAATCGAATGGCCCATGATTTTAAAATTGTAAGTAAACTACTAAGTGGTATTTTCTTTTCTGCATACTTTTGTAACAGTTCTATAAAATGATCTTTTTCTTGTTTTTTTAGCTTTGTTTTAAAGTATCCAAAAATGTGCTCGCATACATTTACATTCGATGTATAGCGGGGGGTGCGCATAAATAATTCATATAAAGTCTTCTCATAGTTTTCAAATACAACTTCAATCTTTTCATTT
>NZ_JBNLYE010000170.1:0-8579 GCF_050172095.1 Bacillus sp. GMs2/2 | reverse complement strand
CGCTTGCAAAAGAAAATAGTTTGTATATATTTGTTAGCGTTTTCTATTGCATTCCAAATTTAAGGGTGTATACTAGGCAATGAAGGTTTACTAAACAAGTGAAATTACAGGGGGTTTACTTACTATGGTAGCCGAAAAGGGAACTCAAACAAAAACACAACAACAAAGGGAACAACATTTTGAACTATTGAATTCAACACAAATTGTTATTAGTGAAGCGTTAGAAAAATTGGGTTATCCAAACGAAGTATATGAATTATTAAAAGAACCAATTCGTATGATGACAGTGAAAATACCAGTTCGTATGGATGACGGGACTGTTAAAATATTTACAGGATATCGTGCGCAACATAATGATGCTGTTGGTCCAACGAAAGGTGGAATTCGCTTCCATCCGAATGTAACAGAAAATGAAGTGAAAGCACTTTCAATCTGGATGAGTTTAAAATGTGGTATTGTTGATTTACCATATGGTGGAGGTAAGGGTGGAATTATTTGTGATCCACGTGAAATGTCATTCCGTGAGTTAGAAAGATTAAGCCGCGGTTATGTACGAGCAATTAGCCAAATCGTAGGACCGACGAAAGATATTCCAGCTCCAGATGTATTCACAAACTCTCAAATTATGGCATGGATGATGGATGAGTATAGCCGTATTGATGAATTTAATTCACCAGGATTTATTACAGGTAAACCGCTTGTACTAGGTGGATCACATGGACGTGAAACAGCAACAGCGAAAGGTGTAACAATTTGTATTCGCGAAGCTGCGAAAAAACGTGGCATTGATATTAAGGGTGCACGCGTTGTTGTTCAAGGATTCGGTAATGCTGGTAGCTTCTTAGCTAAATTTATGCATGATGCAGGTGCGAAAGTTATTGCAATCTCAGATGCTTACGGCGCGTTACATGATCCAAACGGATTAGATATTGATTATTTATTAGACCGTCGTGATAGCTTCGGTACAGTAACAAAGCTATTTAACAATACAATTTCAAACAAAGAATTGTTAGAACTTGATTGCGATATTTTAGTTCCAGCTGCAATTGAGAACCAAATTACAGAAGAAAATGCTAATGATATTAAAGCGAAAATCGTTGTTGAAGCTGCAAATGGTCCAACAACATTAGAAGCGACTAAAATTTTAACAGATCGCGGAATTTTACTTGTTCCAGACGTGTTAGCAAGTGCTGGTGGTGTAACAGTATCTTACTTTGAGTGGGTACAAAATAACCAAGGTTACTACTGGACTGAAGAAGAAGTAGAACAACGTTTAGAAAAAGTAATGGTAAGATCATTTGATTCTATTTATGAAACAGCACAAGTTCGTAAAGTGAACATGCGCTTAGCGGCGTACATGGTTGGTGTTCGTAAAATGGCTGAAGCAAGCCGCTTCAGAGGTTGGGTATAAAATATTATATCTTGAGAAAACGTGATTTCCTTTCGAGGGAATCACGTTTTTTTGTTGAAGTATTAAATGAGGTGTTGTATATGGAGAATAAAATGCTGGAGCGAGTAGAACAATTAGAAGAAAAGGTTAAGAGGTTAGAGGGAGAACTCGCAAGAACGATGAAAGCTCGAAAAATAAGTACCGTTCGGATGTTCGGGGAAGGGCTACTGTTTCTGATATTTGGTGTGGTTGTAGTAGGGCCGATTATTGCCGTTGTAATCTCAATTTTTACTTGGTTTGCTGAAAAATAAAATAAAAATAAAAAAGAACGCTTGTTCTATACGAACAAACGTGCTATACTCTCCTTAGATAAACAAAACGGAAATGATTTTAAGGAGAGATAAATGATGAAAATGACAGTAGACCAAAGATTTATGATGCCAGCAGATGTTGTAGAGCGAGTGGAAGTATTACGCAACAAACAAAGTAAGCGTGGCACATTATTACAATCGGTAAATAAATTTTTCGGTTTAGATACGAAAGAAGATTGTGTTTGGTTTTACGGTTTTTATGGAGTGGCTGTAAGTATCTTGTTGTTTATGGTGTTCACTTCAAATATTTTCGATTTTCTCTTCGCGTAAGAAATATGCGATAAGGACATTGCTACCGAATACATATATAAAGAAGTAAGGTAATCTTCTAGAGCGGGAGTTGGTAGCAATGGCGATGTTTCTTATAGAGCGCAATTATATTGGATATGGAAGTTCACGACCGGGGATTCCTCTGACTAAAGTGAGATTTATCGTAAGCCATGATACGGGGAATCCTGGAAGCAATGCGATAGGCAATCGAGATTACTTTAATGAATTACAACCGAAAGCTTCGGCGCATACATTTATAGATGATAAAACAATATTGGAGATTATTCCTATAAATGAAGTTGCGTATCATGTTCGATATGGTGTGCCGACGGATAATGACTTATATGGCTATGACGCGAATAAGGCGGCCATTGGAGTGGAACTTTGTTATGGTGGTGATGTTAACTTTTGGGAAGCGTATAATCGTTTTACATGGTATCATGCGTATTTATGCCAAAACTTTGGCTTAAATCCGAAAAAAGATATCGTGTCACATAAAACGCTTGATCCAGCTAGAAAGATTGATCCTGAGAATGTATTAGGGAAACAAGGTATTAAATTTCAGCAGTTTTTAGCAGATGTCTATCGGATGTACGTTTCGTTTAGATGACAAATATATGAAAAATGAATACAATAAAGATAGGTGCCTACTGCTGTAAGTAGGTTTTTTCTTGTTTTTATAAATAGTGCATTGGTAGAAGACTAGGAGTGGACGAGTATGCAGAAAGAAACAGTTATTATAATCGGAGGCGGTCCGTGCGGATTAGCGGCTGCAATTTCGTTGCAAAAGGTAGGGATAAATCCGTTAGTAATTGAAAAAGGAAACATTGTAAATGCCATTTATAATTATCCAACTCATCAAACATTTTTCTCTTCTAGTGAAAAATTAGAAATTGGTGATGTAGCTTTTATTACAGAAAATCGTAAGCCATTTCGAAATCAAGCGCTTGCGTATTATCGTGAAGTAGTAAAACGTAAATCTGTACGTGTAAATGCTTTTGAGCGAGTGGAGAAAGTTCAAAAAGATGGAGAAGTTTTTCAGGTTGAGACGACAAAGCGTGACGGAAGTAAGGAAATGTATATAGGGAAATATATTGTTGTAGCAACTGGATATTATGATAATCCAAATTATATGAATGTTCCAGGTGAGGAATTGAAGAAAGTAGCTCACTATTTTAAAGAGGGGCATCCTTATTTTGATCGAGATGTAGTAGTTATAGGTGGGAAAAACTCGAGTGTAGATGCCGCGTTAGAACTTGTTAAATCTGGTGCACGTGTAACGGTACTGTATCGTGGAAGTGAGTATTCACCAAGCATAAAGCCTTGGATTTTGCCGGAATTTGAGGCGTTAGTACGAAACGGTACAATTCAAATGCATTTTGGAGCTCATGTGAAAGAGATTACTGAGCATACATTAACGTTTACAGTTGATGGTGAAGCTTTTACAATCAAAAACGATTTTGTATTTGCGATGACTGGTTATCATCCTGATCATAGCTTCTTAACGAAGATGGGTGTTCAGATTGATGAAGAAACAGGACGTCCAATTTATACAGAGGATAGAATGGAAACGAATGCTGAAAATATTTTCATTGCAGGTGTCATTGCTGCTGGAAATAATGCAAATGAAATATTTATTGAGAACGGTAGATTTCATGGAGATGGGATTGCGCAAACCATTGCATCAAGAGAAAAATAAAAAGGAGCTGTCGGGAAAATCTCGACAGCTCCTTTTTATTCGTGCATAAACATATTTTGAATGGATTCATGAGAATTTGTATTCTCTAATGCAACAAGTAATTTAATGCGTGCTTTTTGTGCATTTAAGCCGTATGTGAATACAATGCCCATATCTTTTAAGTGTTTACCGCCACCTTCATACGAATATACGTCTTGAACGATACCGTTGAAACAGCGAGAAACTAATACGACAGGAATACCTTTATTTAATAATCTTTCTAGGCTAGGTAGTGTTCTTGGAGGGAGATTACCTTGTCCAAGAGCTTCGATAACAATGCCGTCTACAGGAAGATTTTCGATTGCTGCTAATAATGTATCATCCATGCCAGCATATGCTTTTAGAACAACTACATTTTTAGACACTTTATTTATCGTATATGATTCGCGATGTACTAGAGCGTGATGGAAGACAACGCCGCGTTTTGTTACCATTCCAATTGGTCCGTATTGTGGACTTTGGAATGTTGCGACATTACTTGTATGTGTTTTCGTTACATTTGTAGCGCAATGAATTTCGTCGTTTAATACGACTAAAACACCTTTTTCTGCAGCTTCATCACAACTAGCAACTTTTACAGCTGATAAGAAGTTATATAGACCATCAGCACCTAACTCATTGCTAGAACGCATTGCACCTGTCACTACGATCGGAATAGTTGCTTGTACTGTTAAATCTAAGAAATAAGCTGTTTCTTCTAATGTATCCGTACCATGCGTAATAACTACGCCATGAATGTTGTCTTGTTTTACTCTTTCATCAATGATGACTTGTAATTGTAACATTTCGCTCGGTGTCATATGAGGAGATGGTAGATGGAACACATCTTCAACGATTAAATCAACATCGCCTTCTAAATCAGGAATGAATTTTAAAAGAGGATTTTTTTTACCTGGTTGTACGACCCCAGTTTCTTTATCTTCCTCCATTGCAATTGTTCCACCTGTGTGTAAAACTAGGATTCTTTTCAATGCTTATACCCCTTTCAAGTAAAAAAATACATTTAGAACATAACATGTTTTGAGTAAATTCGACAATGGAAATGTATAAAAGTATGCCTGGAAAATGACAATAAAATTAACTGCTATATGTACGATGTATAAAATTACGAAACGAAATGTGCAAATATAGTATAGGAGGGAGAAATTACGTTGAAAAAGATGGAGAGAATTTTTATTCGTATATTAATAATACAATTCATTTGTCTTTCTGTTGTACAATTGTTATTTATACATAAGTCATCAGTGAAATATTTATCTAAAATTGTTTATTATGAGGGTGTTATGGTAAAAAACAAAGTGGAAATCTTGCAGGTGAATCGGTAGTTTTCATTTTCTTCTATGAAGGATTATGCTACAATAATTGAGGATTTAATGACGCGAAGCAAATGAGAAGAAGCAGGGTGAACACCTGCTTTTCGTTTTGTTTTATAAGTGAAAAAATGAGGTGTTACAATGGATAAACGAATTTCAATTGCTATAGATGGTCCAGCAGCTGCAGGGAAAAGTACAGTGGCAAAAGTTGTTGCGAAGGAACTTTCTTATGTTTATATTGATACAGGCGCAATGTACCGTACGCTTACATATGCAGCCCTTCAACAAAAAGTAGACATTGAAAATGAAGAGCAGTTAATGGAAGTTGTAAAGAATGTAAATATTGAGTTTCAGCAAGGAGAAAATACACAGCTTGTATTTTTAAATGGACAAGATGTTTCTGAAGTAATTCGTACACCTGATGTGACGAATCGAGTATCTATTGTAGCGAAACATCGCCTTGTTCGTGAAGAAATGGTACGTCGTCAGCAAGAGTTAGCGAAAAAAGGCGGCGTTGTAATGGACGGCCGTGATATTGGTACACATGTATTACCGGATGCTGAAGTGAAAATCTTTATGCTTGCTTCTGTTGAAGAAAGAGCGGAAAGAAGGCATTTAGAAAATTTAAATAAAGGTTTCGATTCTAATTTAGAGCAGCTAAAAGAAGAAATTGCTCAGCGTGATAAATTAGATTCAGAACGCGAAGTTTCTCCACTAAAAAAGGCTGATGATGCATTGGAATTAGATACGACTTCTTTATCAATTGAAGAAGTTGTCCAAAAAATTATGAGCATTGTTTCTGGAGTGTTTGCGAAATAAAGAAAGGGGATAATCCTCTTTCTTTTTTTGTTTAAATAGAAATGTAAAGGATACGTGAATTGTGAGTCTCTTTCCTTGACAAATGAGCTGATTTGTAAGAAGTTAGTTAAAGAGGAATAAAACTGTCAGAATATATTCGCTATTATATTTCAAAACATACTTTTTTCAAGCTGGTTTTGCTGTATACTATTTATATAGGTTTAATATATTTTCTTGTGAATGTTATTGAAAAAGAGTATGTGATGAGAAATTCTTAAACATGCAAATGAAAACTTTGTTTTCATTTCGTATATACATAAAAAATGCTTTGTCAATTCTGTAGGGAGGTATTTCCATGGTAGAGAAAATGAATGAAGAAGTTATGGATTCAAAAGAATTACAAGTTGGTGACGTTGTTACAGGTTCTGTAACGAAGGTTGAAGAGAAACAAGTGCTTGTAAATGTTGGATACAAAACAGATGGCGTAATTCCAATTAGTGAATTAGCTAACGTTCATATTGAAAAAGCAAGCGATGTTGTAGAATTAGATCAAACACTAGAGTTGAAAATTATTAAATTAGAAGAAGATGATCTTGTCTTATCTAAACGTGCTGTTGATGCAGAAAAAGCATGGGTAGAACTACAAGAGAAATTTACTTCTGGTCATGTATTTGATGTTACTGTAAAAGATATTGTGAATGGCGGATTAGTTGTGGACCTTGGTGTTCGCGGTTTTATTCCAGCTTCACTTGTAGAAGTACATTATGTAGAAGACTTTACTGACTATAAAGGTAAAACATTAGCGGTGAAAATTGTTGAATTAGACCGTGAAAAAAATCGTGTAATCCTTTCACATAAAGCGGTAGTAGAATTAGAACTAGATTCTAAGAAAAAAGAAGCAATTTCTTCATTAAAAGAAGGGGACGTTGTTGAAGGAACAGTACAACGATTAACTGACTTTGGCGCATTCGTTAATGTTGGTGGAGTGGACGGTTTAGTTCACATTTCACAAATTTCACACGAACGTGTAGAGCAACCTTCTGAAGTGTTAGAGCAAGGTCAAAAGGTTAAGGTAAAGGTGTTATCTGTTGATGCTGATACACAACGTATTTCTTTATCAATTAAAGCAGCTCAACCAGGACCTTGGGAAAACGTTGCTGGCGAAATAAAAGCTGGAGATATTCGTGAGGGAGTAGTAAAACGCCTTGTTACATTTGGTGCATTCGTTGAGATTTTACCGGGCGTTGAAGGACTTGTACACGTATCTCAAATTGCAAATCGTCACGTGAAAAATCCGAATGAAGTATTGGAAATGGGACAAGAAGTAAAAGTGAAAGTACTTGAAGTTCACGTAGCAGAGAAACGTATTTCTTTAAGTATAAAAGAAGCGCTTGAGGAAAATAATGTAACTGAAGATTATAGTCAGTATGAGCCAAATGCTGATTCTGCTACTTTCCAATTAAGTGATATTATTGGTGAACAACTGAAAAAATTAAAGAAATAATGAGGGGTACAAGTGGTAAGGGCAAAACGTAAATTAGATCATATTGAATACGCTCTTTCTACTGGTCAGTCTCGTACGCATGGCTTTCATGATATTGATTTTGTGCATCAAAGCTTGCCAAATTCAAATTATGACACAATAACATGTGAAACAAAAATCGGCGAACTTTCACTAAGTTCGCCGATTTTTATCAATGCGATGACTGGTGGTGGAGGAGAGAAAACGTTACATATTAATGAGCAATTAGCATATGTAGCGAAACATCATAACCTTGCTATGGCTGTAGGTTCGCAAATGGCGGCGTTAAAAGATGAAAGTGAAGCTGCTTCTTATAAGGTGATCAGAAAGGTAAATCCAAATGGTATTTTCTTTGCTAATTTAGGTAGTGAGGCAACTATCGAACAGGCAGAGCGTGCCGTTGATATGATTGAAGCGAATGCATTGCAAATTCATTTAAATGTCATACAAGAGTTAACGATGCCAGAAGGAGACCGTGATTTTACTGGAGTACTTCAGCGCATTGAGAAAATTGTTTTAAATAGTAAAGTTCCTATCATTGTAAAAGAAGTTGGATTTGGGATGAGTAAGGAAACAGTGCAGCAGTTAGCGAACGTAGGTGTAACAGCAATTGATATTGGTGGGCAAGGTGGTACGAATTTTGCTGCTGTTGAAAATGAAAGAAGACAGCGAATGCTTTCTTATTTTAATAACTGGGGCATACAAACAGCAACCTCGATTATTGAAGCAACCTCTACAAATAATAACCTCTCTTTTATTGCATCTGGGGGCATACAAACAGCGCTTGACGTAGCGAAAGCGATCGCATTAGGGGCGAATACAACTGCGTTTGCTGGTTACTTTTTACGTATTTTAATGCAAGATGGTATCGAGAAGTTAGTGGATGAAATTGAGCTTCTACATACAGATTTGAAATTTATAATGACAGCTCTTGGTGCGAAAACGATAGAAGAGTTGCAATCTGTACCTCTTGTTGTAAAGGGTGAAACGTATCATTGGTTAATGCAGCGTGGTATTGATACTGCGCATTATAGTAGGAGATAAAAAATCAACCGTTCGGTTGATTTTTTTTGTTCTATTCTTTTTCGTAATATAAAGTGGAGAAAGGAATTAGTATTATATAAAAATATCATTTCGTAAAAATTGCAATTGAAAAAGGGTTGAAAAATGTAGATGG
>NZ_JBNLYE010000169.1:0-8618 GCF_050172095.1 Bacillus sp. GMs2/2 | reverse complement strand
TTTTATTTTTTATGCCTAAATTATGAATTACGTAAAGGTTTATTTACAAATCACTAACATGCAATCCTAATGAATCTACAGGCATTTGTCTAATTATAAATGAGACTGGCTCGTTTTCTATACAAAAAACATACTGTATATAGTAGTCCATGAACCATATAGATTAACTTACTAAAAAGGAGGAAAACATATGAGTTATGGTGGAAGTTGCGCTGGTTTCGGCGGTGGATTTGCTTTGCTTATCGTACTATTCATCCTTCTAATCATCATCGGATGTAGCTGTTGGGGTGGCGGCGGATACGGATATTAATATATCCTATCCTTGAAAAATGAACTAAAAACTATAGAAAAACAGCTCAAATATGAGCTGTTTTTTTCATACTTTCGTATGAATTTATATCCCTCTTATTTGCGATTTCAACTAGCAACATATTGTTTACTATGGAATAAGAAACATTTTTACTAAGGGGGATTACAATGATTAGAGGTCTTTACGAAGCACATTTACCTGTCCGCAACTTAAAAGTATCAATACCTTTTTATGAATCACTAGGGCTAAAATTATATAAAAGAGGAGATAATATTGCTTTCTTTTGGATTAAAGAAAATGAGAGTTGGCTCGGCCTTTGGGAAGGCACAGAATACAAAGTGAATTATCACCCCTCTTTACGACATATCGCCTTTCAAGTAAGTTTACATGATTTAGAAAATGCGATTCATTGGCTAAATCAAAAAGGAATTTCAGCACGAAAAGACTTTGGAATGGAACCAATTGAACCGATTGTTTTTCCGGAATTAGCACATGCAGCCGTATACTTTAACGACCCTGATGGAAATAGTTTAGAATTGATTGCACAATTACCTGTTGGACTTCCCACAGCGGAAAAAGTGTATTTAAGTGAGTGGAAAGAACAAATTCAAACATCGTCATTACATAAGGATTAATCTATTTATGTCAGTTTCTTATTCCACACTTCTTAAAACAAATAAAAACTTCAATAAACTATTTTATGGGCAAACATTAAGTGTACTTGGGGATTGGTTCCATACGGTAGCTTTATTAACATTTGTCTACAACATAACGGAATCGCCGTTTATGATCGCACTTACTTTTATAAGTAAAAGTTTACCACAGCTTCTTCTTAGTCCATTCATAGGCGTAATTGTAGATCGTTTCTCTAAAAAGAATATTATGATTTTTACCGATATTACACGGGGAATTCTAGTCCTTACATACTTACTCGCAGGCTATAAAATTGAGATTATTTTCATTGCTAATATATGTTTATCTGTACTTTCTTGTTTATTTGAACCGGCTAAACAAGCAACCCTAAAAAATATCGTACACCAAAATCATTTCGTAACTGCTAACTCTCTTTCTAGTACAATTAATGGTTTTATGTCTATTATGGGGGCTTCTTTGGGCGGAGTAATTGCACAATCTTTACATATTGAGTTCGCTTTTTTAGTAAATAGCCTATCATACTTTATTTCAGCCTATTTTATTTATAACATGAGTATTCCTGCTCATGATACTTGTAACAAGAACAAAGCATTTTTCACTGATATAAAAGGTGGTTATACATACATATTACAAACAAAAATCATTTTAACATTAATTCTTGTCGGCATTTCATGGGGGATTATTGGAGGTGCTTATCAACTACTTCTAACGATCTATGCCGAAAAAATTTTCCATACGAACATTGGGATTTTATATACGGTTCAAGGGGCTGGGCTTATGATAGGAAGCCTTCTCGTTAATCTTTATATATCCCATAATAAAGAAAAAATGAAAAAAGTATTCGGTTGGGCCTACTTATTACAAGGAATTTTCTTTCTCGGATTCATTCTATCCGATCAACTTATTATCGGTATCATTACTTTATTCTGTATGCGCATAGCAGGAGGAATCATCGTTCCACTTGATACGACATTACTTCAAACTTACACACACGAAAATATGATAGGTAAAGTTTTTTCATTCCATTATTCCATTTACGGATCTCTTATTCAGTTATCGATGTTTTTTACAGGAGGGCTGTTAGAAATTCTTTCTCCTCAAATGATTGGCTGTTTATTAGCTACATGCTGTATTTTTGTAAGTTTTATATGGCTGTTCTTGTTTTATCGCGGGGATCTCAGTGAATAATTTAATGATAATCAATACATTTTGATCCCATTCATTATTTGTTTCCCCATAATAAAATTGTTTAAAAACACAAGTCAGATTTTTTAGTTAAAGAGCCTTATATGGCAACACTATTTGAGAAAAAACTAGATATTTATGTTAAAATACAAATAAGTTTGTGAAACATTGCACTTAAATAATAGACTTTAACTAGTTAAACTTGATTAAATAGGAGGGCTGTTTTGGGTATCACATTCTTTTTCATATGTATTATATTAGTGGCTTCTATTCTGCAAGCAAGTACAGGTTTTGGCTTTTCCATAATGGCAACCCCTTTCTTACTTATGTTATTTCTACCACAAGAAGCTATACAAATAAACATTATTTTATCTTTAATTATCTCCATTTCACTCATTTGGAAAATAAGAATGGACGTTGATTTTGTTCTACTGAAAAGGTTTATTTTTGGAAGTATAGTTGGTGTTCCTTTTGGCATTTTAATTTTCATTTCCGTTAACATAAACACTTTTAAATTAGCAGTTAGCATCCTACTCTTACTATTAACATTGTTGCTAATATGCAACGTTAAGGTTAGATCAACACAATCTAGAGATTTCATAGTTGGCGGATTATCTGGTCTTTTAACGACAAGTATCGGTATGCCAGGTCCACCCCTGTTACTTTATTTTACAGGAACTAATACTGAAAAAGAGAAGTTAAGAGCAACTACATTAGCTTTTTATCTGTTTATATATTTCATTAGTCTAGTAACTCAAATACTCTTTACTGGCACAAACAAAACCATTTGGGAATCAAGTTTTTATGCCATTCCAATTGTATTTTTAGGTTTGTTTATAGGTCAAATTATTTTTAAATGGCTTAATCAACGGATTTTTAAAATATTTACGTACATTCTTTTAAGTTGTACAGGGGGTTATCTTCTTATTGAAAGTTTGAACTTGTTATAGAAGATGCTTTAGATCGTGCAATAACAGATATGTTCAAACGAAATTATTGCTGTATTTTCCGGCGGGGTATTCCATATCAAAACTTAAATAACTTTATTGACAGTTTACAATTAGCAATAATCTTTCTTTCATAAGGAAAATATTTCAAATCAAATACTAAATAAAACGATAAAAAGCGGCTTTTATGCCGCTTTTACTTACTATTGGCATTTCATTCTCATTTTCTATCACTTTTGTAAAAAATTATTAATTTTTATTTCTATGTACATGATAACAAACAAAATACCTAAGTTCAGAAAGAATAAACAACTTTCTGGCCTTAGGTATTTCTCCTTCTCAAAAAGGCAAACCTGCATCACAGGTTTGCCTCTTTACTCACTTCTTATTTAATCCTTTTTCACTTAAAAACTCTTTCATATGCATTCTTTTTTCTTTAGACATAAACGAACTCATTGATTCCGTCCATGTTACGTTTTTCTTGTTTGATGATCTTTCTTTATAATACGCGTTCATCGTTTCATCATATTCGTTTAGTAATTCATCATATTTTTGTTCATCATATCCATTTTCATGAAGAACTGCTGCTACTGGTAAACGTGGTTTAACTCCATGTTCTTCATCTGGTACACCGACTGTCATTCCGAATACAGGATATACTTTATCCGGTAAATGAAGCAGTTCACTCACTTCTCTCGGATTATTACGAATACCACCAATATAACAAATACCGTATCCTAACGATTCTGCTGCTAGTGCTAAGTTTTGCGCAAAAAGTGAAGCATCTACCGTCGCAACGATAAAGTCTTCTACTCCCTCATGCTTTATCTCTGTACTATGTTTTTCACATGCAATTTCAAGTCGTTTTAAATCTGCACAACAAACAAAAAATGCTGCACAGTCCTTCACATGGCGATTTCCGGATAGCTCTGCTAGTTTAGCCTTTAATTCCTGATCTGTTACATATATAACAGAATACGCCTGTACAAAATGTGATGAAGCTGCATGTTGCGCAGCATGCACCATCTTTTCTACTACATCTTTCGGAATTGATTCTTCTTTATATTTACGAACTGAAACATGTTGCTCCATCTTATGTATGATCTCATTCATGAAAATCACTCCTTTTTTCTCTTCATAATGAAAAATTAACATATCTTTTTCAATTTTCACAACTTATAAGCACAAAAAGAGCAATTCTTTTTGAATTGCCCTTTTTTAAAACGTTTATCGATACGGTAAATGAAATTATAATTATCTTATTACGCCGTTTTCAAAACTTTAATACCTTTTACGATATTCCAAATGAAGTAGTAAATTCCTACAAGAATGAACACTGCATATGTGATAGCCATTCCAATTCCAGCACCGTCAGATTGATTGAAACCTAAACCGTACATGCCTGATACTGCTAGTCCTCCAAATAAGATTGCGTATGGGAAAACATGTGAACAAAATGCTTTTTTCGCGTGATACTTCACTTCATCTTCTGCAACAAAGTACACGATAATTGGTAGTAAAAATGGTGCAAAAAAGATACTAAAGTAACATAACGAAGATAAAATATTATTTCCTTTCATCCGATTCACCTCTAAATAGTTTTTGTTACCTTCATTATGTCAGGAAATCATTCTAGAAACTATCGCTTTACCTTTCACGAACGTGACATATTTGTAAGATTTTCCTCAAACTAAATCCCGCCTGAGTTTCAGACGGGATCACTTTCACTATATTCGATTCATAAACCAATACTGTGTAATTGCTAAATATTCTCGTACATTCGATGGAATGATGATTGGTTTCGGTGTTTTTGCCGGAAGACCTTCTAATTGTAAACCTTGTTTGGCCGCTATTTTTTTCGCTCTAAACATGTGAAAATCGTTTGTTACGATCATACCTTTTTTCATATCGGCTGGAATTAACGGTTTTGAGAATGTAATATTCTCATCTGTACTCGTAGATTTGTCCTCCATTATAATACGGTCTTCTGCGATATTTTGTTTTATTAGTCCTTGTTTCATTGCTAATGCTTCTGAAATGTCTTCGCCTTTTCCTTGTCCTCCAGATACGATAGCGATTGTTTTCTCATGTGATTTTAAATATTCAGCTGCTTTATCAATACGATATTGCAATGAATAAGATGGTTTCGTCCCATTTACTTTCGATCCTAGTACAATTATGTAATCAGCATCGTATGTTGCATTCATATGCCCATGCTTATAAATGTGATATTGTAAAAACCCCGCATACACGGCGCAAATCATTATAACAACTAAAATGCCCTTCATTATTTTCTTCTTTCTCATATTCATATACTCCTATTTTCTTTTACTTCCTTCATGATAATATCCATTTATTTGTTTGTATACAGACAAATTCCAATAAACCCTAATTTATCCTCTGAAAGGTAATATTTATATTACTTTCGGGAATAGTAAGTACAACTTTACACGAAGGAGTGTCTCTATTGCTTCTCTTTTTATGTAACGTGTCGTTCTTTTTCATCTTATTTTTGCTATCGCTTAAGTTACTCGGTAAATCCGCGTTAGCGCAACTAACTCCTCATGATTTTGGGGCTATAATTTTTTTATCTTATTTAGCTTTCCAGGCCATACCCGTCTCTGGTGCTTTACAAGCATTTCTCGGTATGGTTGTTATCACATGTTTACATTTACTCCTTACAAAATTAAGCCTATTCAACAAACTAAATCGTTTTATTCTCGGACACCCTATCATTTTAATTAAACATGGTGATATTATTTTTGAGAACTTACAAAAAAGTAGATACCCCATTGCAGAACTGCTTTCTAATCTTCGCGTTGCAGGATATCCAAGTGTTCATGAAATTGAATACGCTATTTTAGAAGCGAACGGCGCTATTAGTATTTTACCAAAAAGAGAACTTGTACCATTAACTCCAAAAGATTTAAACATAGATGTTAAGTATGCTGGATTACCAATTGCACTTATCGTCGATTCACAAATTCAATATGATAACTTAAAGTTAATACATAAAGATGAAAAATGGTTATATAAAGAATTAAAAGAAAAAGGAATTACAAATATTAAAAACGTTGCCTTTGCTTCTGTTCAAGAAACGGATGGATCTTTTGCTATTAGTTTAAAGGAATAAGAAAATCCCCTTAATTGCTTAAGGGGATTTTTTATCATATCGCTTCTTTCTCTCCTGCCATATTTAATGGAACAGGATGTTTCATACGATTCATCGTAAATACGATAATCGCTGTCATTACTTCTGCAACTGGCATAACGAGCCAAATTCCATTTATACCAAATAGTTTCGGCATAATCCATAACAATGGAATAATAAATAGTAATCCTCGGCTCATTATAATAAGTACTGATTTCTTCGTTTGTCGCACTGATTGGAAGTACTCTCCATACACAATGTTATAACCTAAAAATACGTATTGGATAAAGAATAAACTAATACCTGTTAAGGTTAACTCCAATAATTCTGGAGATTGAACATCAAATAAACCAATGATATATTTCCCGAAGAATAATCCGACAATTATCGCAACACCTCCAAGGACAACTGCAATTTTCACAGCAAACTTCAATCCTTCACGAAGTCTCTCTGATAAATTTGCCCCGTAATGGAAACTAGCAATTGGCTGTAATGCTGCTCCAACACCAAAGAATAATAGTAATGTCATTGCATGAATACTATTCACCATCGCATAGGAAGCTACTCCTACTTCTCCTGCATATTGGACAAATGCGATATTAAAACCAATCGTTACGATTGCAACCGTACTTTCTGCTGTAAAACTTGGGAAACCAATCACCATAATTTGTTTGACAGTATCCCATTCAAAATGAAATTTCGTCCACTTTAAAATACTACTTTTTCTAAAGAAATGGGTTAATAATACAAGGAAACCAATCGCTGCCGAAAGAATAGTCGCTGAGGCAGCACCTGTTACGCCCCATCCAAAGATAAAAATAAAGATATAGTCAAACACTATATTTAATACAGCCGTTACAACAAGACCAGCCATTGCTAAATTAGGATTTCCATCATTTCGTATAAATGTACTTAAAATATTTTCTAAAACGTATATCATTCCAAATGTTAATAATACGTGTAAATAGTCTAACGCATATGGTAGAATCACTTCGTTTGCACCAAATAAGTATGCTAAATCTTCTATTCTCCATAAGCAAATCGCTGCTAAAATCCCTACGATAACAACTGCTACCGTCATTGATTGAGTAAAAATAGACCTTGCTCTTTCTCGTTTATTTTCACCTAATGCAATGGAGTATAACGTTGCCCCGCCCATTCCGATCCATAATGAAATAGAGAAGAAAATCGAAAAGGCTGGAATAGCCACGTTCACTCCTGCTAAACCGTTCGCCCCAACTCCTCTACTAATCATAACCGCGTCAATTACAATATTCACTGACATTAATACCATTCCAAGAACTGCTGGTATTAAATAAGAAATAAATAAGCTTTTAATTGGTTTTTCTCTTAATTTTTCTGTTGCTTCCATACTCTAATATGCTCCTTTTTTTCAACTCTCTTTTCTTAGTTTAAACCTTCAAGTAACTTTAAGGTCAATAGAGAATTAAAAAATAGGTGACTTAATTATCGCGTTTGATGCTCATTTGTAATTATACGAGTCCTATAACTTATTGCTTTGTTTTTTCATTATAGGAATTTGAATTTCTGTTACTTGCTCCTCAGGATCTTCTGTTACAGACCAATCAATTAATGCAATCTCAATTGCATCTCCACTTATTTCGTATCCTTCTTGATCAATATATTTCATTAGCTTCTTATATGTTTCATCAGTTTCTTCATATGGCCCATGATGATATACACAGGCAAACATACCTTCTTTAATTTCATCTGAACTCTGTACTTCAAAAGGCATATAATCCAAAAGAATAAATACACTGCTATATGCTTGAAACTCATTTTGCATTAACCCTTTTTTCGCAACAGTTACACCAATATCTCCAGAAAATAAGCTATCATCCATTTGCCTCATATTTTTTTGCAACGAATGAATGTAGTACTCAAACATATCATCCGTCGTATTCGGGGCAACCGCAATAGCTGTTATTTTTCGCTGCGGGATCTCTTTTATTACCATTTGTTCAGCTTTTGCTTTTGTTGCTTCCTTAATTAAATGAATTCTATGCTCCATTTTCGCTAAAGCATACTCAATTTCTCTTTGTTTCTTCAGCATCATCTCTTGTTGTTTTTCCAGTAAATTGAGTGCGTATGCTGGATTTCTTTCATCAATATATTTCTTAATTTCCTTTAACGGAATGTTTAATTGGCGTAAAAACTTAATCGTATCTAATAGTGAAAATTGATCGATTGTGTAATAACGATAATTTGTTTGCGAGTCCACAGTAGACGGATGAAAAATTCCTTTTTCATCATAATACCTTAATGTAGATTCTGCGATATTATGCATTTTTGCCATTTCTCCAATTGTAAAACGTTTATTTAATAACATCTTTTATTTCCTTCCATTTCT
>NZ_JBNLYE010000168.1:0-8866 GCF_050172095.1 Bacillus sp. GMs2/2 | reverse complement strand
CTTAAAAAGATAGTCCTAATTAGTTACTATCTTTTTAAGTACTCGAGAGATATTTTACAATAATGATGATTTCATGGGTTATAATAAAACCATACATAGTTTTTTTCCTAACACAAGCTTCTTACCCACTACTTCTACTTCTCCTTCTCCACAAACCGACCAAACTCCTTCATAAACCTCAGCTTAAAACTCCCCACAGGCCCATTCCGATGCTTCGCCACATGAATCTCCGTCATCTCTTTCTGCTTCGTTTCCTTATCGTAATAGTCTTCGCGGTACATAAGCATAATGACATCCGCATCTTGCTCAATTTGTCCCGTCTCTCTTAAATCAGATAATAGCGGACGCTTATCTTGTCGTGACTCTACAGAACGAGACAATTGCGACAGCGCTACTACACAAACATTTAATTCACGCGCTAATAACTTAAGCTTACGCGAAATTTCACTAATCTCCTGAAATCGATTGCCCTTATGCTTCGGATTTTTCAGCCTACCTCCTGACACTTCGCCTACGCAAGAAGCCATCCTTTTCAATAATTGCTTACTACTCATCTCTAACGAAAACAATCCCACCGCCGCTCCAGACTTCGCCGCATGTAGTCCAACATTTAGCGCAAACGCAGTCTTCCCCATAGAAGGACGCGCACCAAGGACGACAAAATCACCTTCCTGCAATCCGCACGTCATTTTATTTAACGATGTATAACCAGTCTCAATACCAGTAATCTCCTTCACATCTTGATGAAGCTCCTCATACAAATCAACTAACGCATCCTTCAAATCAAATTCACATACAGAGTCTTTCTCCTCTAACTCACAAAGCGCCGTAATCGTCTCACCGATAACTTTCTCACTCTTCTCCGCAATAAGACGCTCTCCCATCTTGTGCCCAAGAACACCAGCCTGATACATTTTCCACGCACCTCGAACAAGCCCCTCATAATATGAGAAGTTGCTAGTAGTAGGCACACCATCCATTAACCCTATAAAATACTCCATTCCCCCGATGCCCTTCAAAAAATTCGGGTCCAACCTAGAAGTGAAAGTCACAAGATCAATCGGTTGCCCCTCTCCTTCCATCTTTCGCATTAACTGAAATATAGACTTATGCACCGGCATCGAAAAATACTGCTCCGTCAAACGGCACTCCTTAATAAGCTCTCCATCAAGCAATAGAGAACCTAACACCGTCTTTTCCGCCCCCACATTTTGAATACTCATGGCCGCCACCCGCGCTCCGCTAAAAAGCGCTGCAACTCTTCCTCAGACGGCGCATTCTTCTCCCACTCCTCACACCTCGCCAAAAACTCCTCCGTCTCCCCCGTACTAACAGACGACTCCTTCTTCCGAAACTTAGCCGTATCCGCCTCAACCTCACACACTTTCGTAAATCCCTTCCCATGCCAATCGCGTAAAATCCCCTTCACATAAGCAATCGTCCGCTTATTATTCTCAAACGCAATTTGAAGAGCCTTCAGCACAAGCTCCTCTGACAAATCTTCCATCCACGCACTTAGTTCCTCCACCGCAAAAGGAGACAAACTACCGAAATGTTGCTCATAAAAAGAAAACACACGACTTCCCGTTTCTTCCTCTATAACCTCTTCTTCCGCCTCTGTCTCCTCACAAACTGGCTCAACATCATCCACAGCCAATTCACTCGGCATACCGAAATGCGCTAAAAGCATCGGAACATTCAGCTCCTCCTCTACGCACTTCTGAAGAAACATATGTACAAACTCCTTATTCTTCACACCCTTCAGCTCACGAAGCACACACTTCTCCACATTCGTATTCGTCACAGGGTTATAACGAAGCCAATTCAAAACGAATAACTCCCGTGTATCCGCATCATACAGAATCTTCCCATAATCAATGAAGCGCTGCACAAGCTTATCAACAGTCTCCCGATTATAACCCGTCTCCATCTCAGCTAACCGCTTCGGAAAAGGAAAAATCCCGCACTGCGTCGTCTTCGAACAAGTTAATAAATAAACATAAAAATACCGCTCCTCCGGCGTCAAATCCAAAACAAAATCATCCTGCCAAAAATTCACCTGCACATTACGATACACCGCCATCAAAGTTCCTCCCGTCTCCGTTCAAAAGTAAAAGCCCCTTCATAATATATATGGGAGGATGGCAGGGTTTTTGGCGTGTTATTTCAAATTTTTTTTGACTACTACTACTACGGTGTTTGTTGTTGTAGTTGTTTTTGTTATGTTTTTTCTTAGTGATTTATTACTTGGTAGGGGCTTGTAAGGGGCTTGCAAGGGACTTATAAGGGGCTAGTTATTCCATTACTTCGATTAGAAACACACGATCTGAGAAGCCACCTCGTTCTTTTGCTTTCTTTTTACGTATGTTGTTGATTTCTTCTAGTGTTGTGCCTTCGGATTAGGCTAGGGCGTTGATTAGTTCTAGTAGGTCGGATAGTTCTTCGAGTTTATGAGATTTTGTTTTTGCTTCGATGTATTCTGTTAGTTCTTCTTGTGTTTTCTTGCAGAGTTCCTCTATGTATTCATCTTCGTTTAGGATTCTTGTTGTGGGTGTTTTTCCGTTGAATTTTATGATTTGTGGAATTTTGTTTCGGATTAGTTTGTTGTAGGTTGGCATGTGGACCTCCAGTGTTTTAACTTTTTTTATTTATAACTCTCATGTCAATATTAATTGGAGGATAGTTTAACTAATTGTTAAACTATCCTTTTTGAGAAACATCAAGATTATATATATATCTTTTCTATCACTCTCTATTCTTCACTACTAAATTTTTTTCAGCATAACTAACTTATTAATTAAACCATGTAGCAGTCGGAGGAATCTATGAGTAAGAGTTTCATAATTCTATTCACTAAAATAACCTATCTTCTCATCAATAAGTAAACTTCTATCTAGATATAAATTCCAAAATTCACAAGACGTTTCTGGAATATGTGAACAATTATAACAAGCTGCACCGTTTAAGTTATCTACGCCCTGTCCTTGTTTCTTTCCTACCTCTGTACAAACTGGATCAGAACTACACCATTTCGCATTATTTTTAGCCTTATCTAAAATACGGAAAAACTCCTCTTTTAATCCCAATCGTACAAGCCCACCTAAAGTACCTTCCGAATCACCTGCAGAAATATAGATTAAAACTCCTACCTGTCCCTCATCCAAATACAGTCTCTCTCTAATTGCCGCACGATTATAACCACAAACGTTTGCAAATTCATCAATTAAATAATGGGATAGAGTGTGCAACATAATATTCCTTGGTCTAAGGATCATATCGTCCCGATGTTCTATATGCCTTACCCTTTGAAGGTATTGTTGAAAATAATCCTTTACAGCCAGAGAAGATTCCCATTCTTCAACTTTTTTCTGATTCAATTGCAAAAATATCCCTTCACCATATACCTCATTTACAGGTAGCCACTTCTCATTAACATTATCATAACTCTTGTAAAGAAAAGGATAATAACTACTGTAATCATTAGTGCTTTTATAAACTTTCCGATCGAAGCCATATAAAGCTGTTGTTTCTTTTAATTTCAATACTCTAGATAAACGTTCTAAATATGGTGTGTAATAATTCTTATCGCTTTCTTCCCCTTCTTTATAAATCCATTCAGGCTCAACTCTTAGTTCTTTTGAATGTACTACCGACGTAAGTTTTTCAAATTCTTTTTGTTTAATTACCTGACCTGGTCTTTCTAACTCCTCATCCGTATATTCATACTCTTCTCCTGCCTCTATATACATTAACGCTTCTTGGATATCCGTGTCAGTTACCTCTTCTTTCAACTCAAATCTAAGATTCGTTCTTATACACTGAATTTTTTTCTGTATACTATCTAAAAGAGAAAGGTTTGTTCGCAATAAATATTTAGATGGAGATTTAATTTTGGCTACAACTAGATCTACATTCTCCCTATAATCACCTGGTATTGCTAAAGCGCTAATTTTCTTTGCCATATAAACACTAATAGAGTTTCTTAAAATTGCAACTGGTGCCGCTGAACATTCTTCTTTTTCATCTCCACACCATGGACGTTCACCTTCACAGGTATATTTTTGAGACCCCATCTTATTTAAATTGTCTCCTAAAAAACTCGTTCTCTTCTCACCATCATTCGAAACTGTAATTCCTTGCAAACCACGACTATTTTTACATTCTTCACATTCAATTTTCCAAGAATCAAGGGTTGTTCCCCCACTCATACGAATTCTTAAATTTCCTTCACAGTTATTATTTTCATCACCATGAACCCACTTACGCCACGGGAAATCAGATAAATGACCATGCTCACAAATTACAACAAAGGGAACTTGTTTATAATATCTTTTTGTTTCACACTTCGGACATTCTAAGTACACTGAGGTTTGATCAAGCTCTAATTTTCTTAATGACTTACATGAACTACAATAGTGCCACCTAGGAAACCGCATTAAGGGTATAATTAATCCACTGTTTGGTATAATTTCCATAGCATCTCTTGAATTCTTTCTAAATTCAGGGGGCTTGTAAAATTTATCCACCTTTAAGATTGATTTTAAACGCGGCTCATTTACCACAAACTCTTCGATGTTTTTTGTTTTATTTCCATTAGAGTCCCTAAACCAAAGATCTAAAGCGCCTACAACCGCTGTTTCACCTTCAGGGCTAATCACTAATGAACCTGGTCCTTCTGTCCCAACCAATTTAGATCGTCTCATCGGTAAATATCGCATTTAATCGTCGTCCTCCCACACAAATTCTTCTTCCTCATGGTCCAGTAAAACAATAGAACCTCTACTTTCGGCGTCTACGCTTCTCAACGTATTAATTATAGGAATACTGTCAGCATATTTTTCGCCATCACTTAAACTTCCAGCTTGATACATCAAACCACGTTCTGTATCAGAAACACGCCAAGTTTCATAACGTCCTTTTAATATTCTATTTATAAAGGTTGTAAAAATATCTTTCCATATATCTAATTGGTTAGGATCAATTAATTTTATACGCTCTTGAAATCGATGGCGAAAAGTATTAAAACGTTCATCTTTTATAACTCGTTTTAACTCTTTACTTGTAGCATATTTTGCCATTTGCATATCCATTCGTTGGCGCAAAAAACCAATTAACACCGCTGTTAATCCACGTTCTAAGGAGGCTGTAGAGAAAGGTGTTAAACTTGTTGTTTCAACTTGTGCATAGAGTCTTTGATGATATTCATTGAAATGTTCAAAATGTGATTTATCACGTGAGTTTTGATTAGAATACACTGTTACAATTAACCCTGGTCTCTCGTTCGGTCGCCTTCCTACTCGACCACTTACTTGAATATATTGGGCTGTCATTTTAGGTTGTCCAATGATCCCCATTAATGATAAGCGGTCAATATCAACTCCTACTTCAATAATATTCGAAGCTAAGCATGACGTAAGAGCCTTCGTTCTCGCTTTACTATCCCTTGTAGTATAAGAAACATTTAAATCATCTATAGTTTTAGAGATTTCATTACTTTGTTTACGGGACGTTAATTCTAACGGTGCTCCTAAATACCTTCTATTAATAAATCCTTCTCTCTTAACTAATGCATCAATATACGTTGGAATATCACTATTAAATAAGTTTAATCCGGCTCCTAAATCTCTTAAACTATTATAGAAAGAAAGTAATGTCCAAAATGGATCCTTCTCATCTTCAGGAAAGCTCTCAACTTTCTGCAAAATAGATGCGTACGTCATTACTTGTGCCATCAAAATACGTACTCTGGATGTAAAAACGCCTATATACTTTCGACCCGGCATCGGCTTCCCACTCTCATCAATAGCTACTTTGGAGAAGAACGAATCATCAATATCGATACCTGGGCTCGGGAATAGCCTTGCGTTTGTTCGTCCAAATAGACATTTGGCTTGTTCTTCAAATTCTTTAATAGTTGCTGTTGCTGAAATGATTTTAGGCTTAATTGGTACCTCTCCACGATCGTCAATACATAGTTCTTCGATTAATACTTCATACAAACCCGCAAGTGTTCCCAGCGGTCCTGAAATTAAATGTAATTCGTCTTGAACAATAATTTGTGGTGGTGATACAAAGCGTTCCCCTATTTCATTCAAGCCAAACAACTTTCTAGCCTCAGGTCTCCATGTTAATTGAACAAATTTATCAATAGTCCCAATTAAAAAAGTTGGTTGTTTTTCATAAATTGTTTCATCTACAAAATAAATGGGGATTTCATCATGAAAATCACATTGGTCATCTGGACACATCACTACTAAACGTTTATTTTCATTTCTAAAACCAATTACCTTGTTCTCTTTATGCTTGGCACCTTTTCCCTTCACTTCAACTTTTCCAATTTGACATCCACACCAAGGGCATCTTGTTACCAATAAACTTTCAGAACCTTTCGATTTAACCATTGCATTTACTTGTCTCAATGCTTCTTTATTGGTATTAGGTGAAGTTTTGGATCCTACCCATATCCCAATTGAATAAGGTACACACCCAAGACTACTCTTATTTCCTCTACGTACATACTCCATTGCACAAATTAACCTAGAAGCACGTTGGAATTGGTCAGCTGTTAGCAAACGTAAAGTATATCGCATTATAATATCTACACCTACATCATTAGGGTCTAATAAGCGCCTGTAAAACATTTGAAATGCCGCAACACCTAAATACGCCTCAGTTTTCCCACCACCAGTAGGAAACCAAATTAAATCAACTGTTTCGCGATCTACTGAATCCTTTTCTACTAAAGATTGAATTGATAATAAGAAGAAGGCTATCTGAAAAGCACGCCAGCTATTATCACATGAACCTAAATCACTTATATTTTTTGTAGACTCAGCAAATTCCCTTTCAAATACTAGTTCTAATCCAGTATCTAGTTTTTCATAATGAGCTTTACGTGGGGTTTTACCATTAATTTGTTGTAATAAGATCGCTTGGTTAGCCATTTTGAATGCTTCGAGCACCTTAGGTTTTGCCAATAATTCTAGTCCTTTTTCGATCCTAGTTAAGCTAACTTTACACAATTCCAAATTAGTTTCAGCAGCTTTTTTTAATTCTCTATGCAGATCCTGTAGCTCTTCCTCTCGCCTAATAATCCACTCTTTATATCCTGTTACTAAAGGCTGCAAAATTCGAACTGCCTCATTGTAATTCTTCACATTCATTAAATCTTGCATTTTAATTTTTAATTTTACTTTTGTATCACCATTAGTTAAAATAACATCCGGAGTCATACTCTCAGTTTCATATCTTGGGATAAATGTAGAGTTAATTTCCGATATATTTTTAGAATATTGATCCCATGTCACTGAACAACCATGACCAATTGCATAATTAGATTTATTCCTGAAAAGCAACTCACTATTCCACTCGTCTTCAGTTAAATCTAAATTACGCTGAAAAACCTTAGGATAATTTAAAAAGCTTCCTAGAATAGACAGGATATTTAGATGAGATTGAAATATTGTATACTCATTTACATTATGCCTCGCGGGTGGCTCGGTTGTATTTAATATCGTGACTGTCAATAGCACATATTCTTTTTTCGTACGATACTGAATATGTAGTTTTAAGCTGATTTTTTCAATTTTATTCTTTGTGTTGTCATAAATATGTAGAGGAAACTGTTTTACACTTGTACCTTTCTCTGATTCTAATTCAGATAATTCAATCTTCCTTTCAGTAAACACAGATGTACGTAACCACCAGTATTCATCAAAATTGTATTTTTTTTGTTTATTATTATCTTCATCTTTGTGAACAATGTCTGCATAGATTTTATGCTTTTCATATATCCCACCTACAAATTTCACCGTAAAAAATTTCGTATCCCTAGATAAACAAAATGTCATACCCATACTTGAAGGCATTGAATCCTTTGATTGAATTTTAGGTACGTCATCTTCTAGACCTGATTCCTCATCTATTTTTTCTGGATTTAAATTATCTAATTGATTATAAAACTCTGCTTGTTTCTCATCGTTAATCACTTCAATTACTAACTCTTCTTCTTGAACTTCATTTGCAAGATTCATAGGATACAACATTCCTGCTGCATACCTCCGAGAAGGGGTATCTCTTTGGATTACTTCCTCCTTTAAAGCCGCCTTATTCCAATAATAGTTAGTATTTAAATCCTCAAAACTATTAAACGTTGTATTACCGATAACATTTAAAGGCTTTGTAGTATTTTGAATATCACTAGGACCTACAATTTCTTGTTCAACAGCATTAATAATAAGTTTTCGATTATGTAAAGCTCTTTCTAATTTTTCATCCAACGTTCCACACCTCAACCTTTAATTATCTTTAATGTCTCATTTTCTGGAATAGAATAAGTTTCATTAGAAATTCTTTTTATTTCTTCAATATTAAAAAAGGCTCCCTCAAATTCTTTTGATTCAAATGAATACGATCCATTTTCATTAATCATATTTTCTAAATTCCCATCTAATTCCTTCATCAAAGTACGTGAAATATGATGACCAGCTGAAATATGTGCACTACGAATTTCAGCTGCTGCATTTAATATCTCATTCTTCTTATGCTGATCAAACTTAAAGGCTGTTAATAATTCTTCTAAACATGAAGGTTTGATAGAGTGATTGCTCATCCAGTTTCTAATATTGTTCTCTTTAGCAATTGAAATCCCATAACGTACTTTTAAAATCCTCGAAACTTTCTCAATCCCCTTTCTTTTCACATTAAAATGCAACTTTTTTTTCCATTCTTCTAAGTTTTCTCGGTACTTCCCTGCATTACTGCCCATAATTTTATCTGCTTCTTCTCGGACTAAACTAGAAGCATTATGATCTCGAAATATTAATAAATCTCCGACTGATAAATCTTTTACTTTTTCTTGATATAT
>NZ_JBNLYE010000167.1:0-8875 GCF_050172095.1 Bacillus sp. GMs2/2 | reverse complement strand
TCAAAACTTCGCACAGCTTTCTTCTATATCAATTCCAAAGGTTGATTGGATGCATGAATCTATCTTTTTCTCAGCAAACCAAATGATACATACTTCTAATCATTCAACACCATTATTCCCTTACATATGGGAAATATATTTTATATCGATTGTTCGTTTTACTTTTACCCTTGCGATCGGATTTTTCATAAGTTTGGGTATCGGCCATTTATTTTTCAAAGTACCTAACTCGTTTAAAAAGTTTACTACTGTATTGAAATGGATACCTTACTCTTTTTGCACTGTAGTATTACAATGTTCAGTCTTATTACTACTTCTATACATCGCACAATTTATAAACCTTCCTTACTACTCATCATTTATCATCGTATGTAGTACTTCCATGATTATCGTTATGCAAGCAGTAAAAAAATGGATTCCTTTCTTAAAAAACACAAATGAATATGAACTAAAACATGATTCTTTTCTTGTGGATACATTGTTTTTGGCGCTTACTTCGAATCATAAATCAATTTTAGGTTCCATTATTCTTTCATTCGTTTTTATGGAATGCGTTTTTCATGCAAATGGACTGTTACAATTTATCGTTCAATTTGGCGGAAATTCACCCATAATTGTTACAATCGGCTTATTACTACTCTATATCCCATATAGCATACTTTCTTTCCTTCAAACACTATGGACCACAAACTACTCCAAGCAACAGTCATACACTTTAACGAGAAGTGTTCCAAAACCTTAATTTAAAATAACCCTCTATAATCTAAAAGTAGGGGGTTATTCCTTTTGTATAGCGGACAAAATAACAGCAAATTCAAAAACTATTACAGAAACATACCAATATTTACCCTTTTCCTTTGACTATTCTTTTCATTTGGATTTATTATAAAAGTATAACATAATTGCAGGAGGTGACATCTTTATTCCAAACCTTGGAATGGAGAACACGCTTGGACATATTAAATATTTTTCTCATCTTTGTACTTATTCTTATTTCTGGCTTTTTCGTTGCATCAGAATTCGCTGTTGTAAAAGTACGAAAAAGTCGAATTGACCAACTTGCAAATGAAGGTAATAAACAAGCTTTAGCTGCAAGAAGCGTCCTATCTAATTTAGATGTTTATTTATCAGCTTGTCAGCTCGGAATTACAATCACTTCTTTAGGGCTTGGTTGGCTTGGTGAACCAACTGTGGAGCATATACTACGACCGCTCTTTGAAAAAATTAATATTACTGGAACAATGGCTAACACTTTATCTTTTGTTATTGCCTTTAGTGTTATTACCTTTTTCCACGTTGTATTAGGTGAATTAGTTCCAAAGTCTTTCGCAATTCAAAAAGCAGAAGCAATCACACTCAAATTTGCAAGACCGCTTATTTTATTTGATAAAATTATGTACCCATTCATTTGGCTACTCAATAGTACAGCTATATTTTTCACAAAATTACTCGGATTAGAACCTGCGAAAGAAAGTGAACTTGCTCATTCTGAAGAGGAATTGCGACTCATTTTAGGTGAAAGTTTTAAAAGCGGTGAAATAAACCAAACCGAATATAAATATGTAAATAACATTTTTGAATTTGATGATCGAGTTGCAAAAGAAATTATGGTTCCTCGTACCGAAATGATTTGCTTATCTACTGAAAATACGTTAGAAGAAAATATGGATATCGTCGCTACTGAAAAATATACACGCTATCCAATTATCGAAAAAGATAAAGATGATATCATTGGGATGATCAATACGAAAGAAGTATTCCATGATCAAACGAAAGGTATTTATAAACCACTTGAATCTTATATACATCCTGTTCTAACTGTATTTGAAACAGTTCCAATTCGTAAAACATTAGTCCACCTTCAAAAAAATCGCGTTCAGATGGCAATCGTTATGGATGAATATGGTGGTACTGCTGGACTTTTAACGATGGAAGATATTCTTGAAGAAATCATTGGAGAAATTCAAGATGAATTCGATGCGGATGAATCACCTATGATTGAAAAGCGTACACCTAAGCTTACTGTTTTAGATGGAAAGGTGCTTATTTCTGAAGTAAATGATATGTTTGGCCTACATATTGATGATAGTGATTTAGATACAATCGGAGGATGGCTTCTTTCTCAAGCAGTTGACTTAAATATTGAAGCTGGCTACTCCATTGAATATGCTGGTTTTCAATTTAAAGTATTAGAACTTGATGGACATCAAGTCAAAAAAGTTGCTGTACATAAACTAGATATTAAAAAGGAGCTATAAAGTGACTGTTTTATTAACAATTTGTATCATTGCCTGTTTCATTGTTTCATTTCTCGCCTTCATTTATCCAATTATCCCTGGCATACTAGCTGTCTGGGCTGGATATTTGATTTACCATTTCGGTATAAATGGAGGCGAATTAACAACTTCTTTTTGGATTATTCAAGTCATTTTCACTCTTTTCATTTTCGTTGCTGATTTTATTGCAAATGGATATTTCTTAAAAAAATACGGTAGTTCTAAATGGGGCGAACGTGTCGGAATGATTTCTATCATTGTCGGATCTTTCTTCTTCCCGCCATTCGGACTTATTATCATACCGTTCTTATCAGTATTTATAACAGAACTAGTGCATAAAAAAGCGCCAAAAGATGCCTTTCTAGTTGGAGTCGCTACTGTAGTTGGTTTTTTAAGCAGTACAGTAGCGAAAGCAATTCTCCAAATCATTATGATTATCATCTTCTTGTGTTATATCATCTTTTAACCATCCCGACTTCGGGATGGTTTTTTTAATATGCAATACCTACTCGACTATTTTCATATATGTTTTTCTTACATAGATCCCATGCAAAGTGTGCTGTATCACCCACTGTAATTTTTGATCCACCCTCTGGCAATATATCTTTTTCAGTTCGATATACCTCTGTCGCCTCACCATCTATTAAATGTGTCGGACAAACAACTGTCCAACATAAATTATTACTATTACTTAGTACTTTATATGCAGCCAAATGATCTTCCGCTGCCGTTGTCGTTTTCCTTTTTGATTCCGTTGATTGAAAACGATATAAATTTAGATTTGTTCTTGCTTGTAAAATACCAGCTGTTCCTATTGTTATGATTCTACGAACCCCTTCTTCTTCCATTTGCTTAATGATTTGTGGCATACTCTTCCCTAATGTTCCATTTTGATCCGTTCCAAGTGCACTAATTACTATATCGCTTCCTTCTATCACTTTCTTTATATCATTTTCGTTCAATACATTACCTTCTATCACTCGTAGCCTTTCATGTTGTATTTCTATTCTATTTAAATCACGCGCTAATGCAGTCACTTCAGCTGAATCCTTTAATGCTAAATTAATTATGTTTGAACCTACTCGTCCTGTTGCTCCCAATATACATACTTTCATTTGTTTTCCCCCTCTTTCATTCTCTTTCTATTTTTCAATAGTCTCAGTCAATTTACAACAAAAAAGCTTCCTCATATATGAGAGGAAGCTTTTTTATTACTTTATTTCTTTTCTTTAGAATCAGTAGACTTCTCGGTTCCGCTTGTTTCTTTATCCTTTTTATCCTCTTGTTGTGTTGTTGTGTCGTCTTCTTTCTTCTTGTCCTCACCTTTACTACAACCTACCATTAATAAAGAACTTGCAAGTGCCATAGCAGTTAATGATTTAACCCATTTATTCATTTGCGTTTCCTCCTTGTGATAGAATATGTACAACCTCATATTACTCTCTATTTTTAAAGGAGAGATTGAAAAACAGTAAATATACGGTAAATTTTTGTAAATCTTCTGATAACAAATCCTAATTTTAATTTATATATTTCATTTCCAATCGATACACAATAAAACTAGTTTTTTCTCTCAATGGACGTAAAAAAACTAAGGCGCATACCATTTCGCCTTAGTTTCTCATGCAAACTTTTCATTTTCATATAGATGTGTAATCTTATATTCCTTCTTCATAACATATTGCCACACACTATAAGCGTAACGGTTCATTTTCAGGAAACAATTTTCCAAAAATGAGCGAAACTCTGGATTAGCAACTTCCACTGCAACTTGAGCAAACTTTAAAGCTAATCGTTTCAAGTGCGCAATATAACTGGTTGCAATATGAATATCCCCTGTATATTTACTAACTGTTTCCTTTTCCATTTCATGCAAATCAAACTCCGTTGTTTCACAGGTTATATGTTGCACATTCTCTCCTTCTTGAAAATTTACTTGTTCATTATATGCTTGTAACATATATGGTAAATGGTGCTGTAATAGATTTTTTAATTCTTCGTCTCTGACCTTTCCAGCATACTCTCCAACCTTGTATATTAGCATATAACTATATCTCATTAATTCTTTCATACAGTCCATTAAAGCGCCTCCCTTCTCTTTTGTCCATATACTATAAATATGATGCTAAAACATTCGCTATTCTTGCTAAAAACCAATCCCATCTACTAATTTCCTCAAAATCTTCTTCAGAAAATTGTTTTGATTTATGAAAGTCTACCTGTAATCGACTCCATACTTCATCAACAACTGTTTTATCATATATGATACAGTTAGACTCGCAATTTAAATAAAAACTTCTATTATCAAAATTCGCTGTCCCAATATCAACAATTTCTCCATCTATGATTGTTACTTTCCCATGAAAAAATCCATTTCGATATTGATAAATCTCCGCTCCAGCATGTAACATATCTTTCAAATATGGATAGGCAGCTTGTTTTAACAATATGGCATCACTTTTAAATGGCACGAGAATTTTCACATTAACACCACGATTTAATGCAGCTTTTAACTCTTTCACCATTTCTTTACTTGGTACAAAATATGGTGTAGCTATAATTAAAGACTTTTTAGCTTTTTTTAAAAGTGCCCCATACTTTTCCCATAAGCCTTTTCCATTTGAAAATAAATATTGATATTTTATATTCCCTAATGTAGGTATACTTTCATGTATAGGCATTTTTTCTCCTGTATCTTCTTTCCAATCTTCGGCGAACTTTCTTTCCATATCCGCTGCACCCTCACCATGGATACGCACGTGATAATCACGCCATGGCCCAAACTTTGGATCTTGTCCAAGGTACTCCTTTCCGATATTAAAGCCACCGACGTATGATACCTTTCCATCTATCGTAACAATACGTCTATGATTTCGTTGATGCAAAGAATAGAACACATTTTTCAGTTTCGGTTTTTTACTAAATGTAAACTTCACACCGTTTTCCTTTAATCGGCTAATTACCTTTTTCTTCAGCTTATATCCACCTATCCGATCGACTGACAATTTCACTTCTACTCCGCTAGATGCTTTTTTCTCTAATAACTGTAAAAATTCTTGGCTTATTTCATCTTTTCCTACAATATAAAAATGGATATATATATATTTTTCTGCATCGTTTATATCCTCAAATAATTTTCTATATAACTCTTCACCGTTCGTATATAGTTGAAATTCACCTAATCGAACTTGTCCTAATTCATATTCACTAGCCATTTCCTTCCCCATTTCTACATCGATGTTCATCCAAATGAATACACCTATTAAACAAAGGATTATAGCGAAAAAGTGCTTCATGGATAAATTCCTTTCTCCACTTACTGTTATTTCTATATCTTCCCTTTTTTATTACATTATCATTCAAGAAAATATGTCATTGCATGATATATGTCCATATCAAACAATAGCTCATTTGCATATTGTATGTTGTATCTTAAAATAAAAGGAGGAAATAACAATGGGCTTCGCACATGGTAATGGATTTGCGCTATTAGTCGTATTATTTATCCTCTTAATCATCGTCGGTGCTGCTTGCTTCTGCTAAGTAGCTACTGCCATATGATATGTGGATGAAAAAACTATAAAAGCGGACACCTATTTTTAGGTGTCCGCTTTTCATTTTAAAACCATTTCTGACTGCTATAGTAACTTAAATGGCTAAATATTCATCTCAAAAGGTTAACAATGTGGCTACTTTCTTACTCTCTGCCTTACGTATATGACGCTGTTCTGCACGTAACACAGCAATACGATGTAATTCTTTCTCTTCTTCGGTTTCAGGGATAACACGCGGTACTGGAACTGGATTATTTTCCTTACTAAGTGCCACAAAAGTAACGAATGACGTTGCCGCTATACGCTTCTCACCTGAAATTAAATCTTCAGCCACTACCTTCACAAACACTTCCATCGAAGTTCTTCCCGTCCAAATTACGAAAGATTCATAACTAACACAATCTGAAGAACGAACAGGATGTAAGAAATCGACCCAGTCCATAGATGCTGTGACACATTCCTTTCTTGAATGTCTGGATGCTGAAATAGAAGCAACCATATCCATCTCCGCTAATATCTTCCCACCAAATAGCGTGTTATGATCATTTAAATCTGTTGGGAAGACTCGGCTCGTTTTGAACACCCTTGACTCATTGGCTGTTTTCCCCTTTACTTCTGTCATTGTTATCACCCCTTTAATGATCTATCCCTAATATTTCAATAATCACTATACTAAATGAACTACACGTTTAATATTAACAACATTCAGAACTTTTAGTCCACAAAAAAGAACCGATTTTATCAATCGGCTCCTCTAAATACATATTGTTCTTTCGGCTGTTCAACTTTATTCCATTTTGTTACTTCTAATACAGGAATATTCGCATGAAACGGCTGATAAAACTCAGTAGTTATCTCTCCTTCTACTTGAATCCAGTCATCATTATTCCACTCTACGCCTTCTGGTTTTTTCACTAACATACCATACACACCAGAATCTGCTACGCAATGTATAATACCGAAACGGAATAAGAAGTATTGTTCTTTTTTAGAAGAATCATCTCTAAAAACAAACCCTTTAAAAGATAATTTTTTCCCAGTAAACTCGCCAGGATAATTATAAATTGTTTCCATACCCTTTAGGAAGTCTTCATCTTTCAAATTAATATTGTCTTTCGTAACAAACTCTTTCTTCCCTTTTTCCATTACACCGCGGTATCCTTCTTTCCCGTAATAAATGCTCGTATCAGGTCTTAGAAATTGTCTTGTCATAAATGGATCCTTACTTTCTGCTTGTGCAACAGGAAAGTGAAAGCCCTTCGCTTTAACAATATCCGAATCTAACGTCGCAATTGGGAAAAATAACCCTGAGATAATTGGAAAACAGAACAATGAGTACGAAAATGCTTTTTTCCACCATGTATTCTCATCTTTTGAATGATCATGCCCGCAATGGCTATGGTCGCAACTGCAATCATTTTTCTCTTTTTCCTTTTGGTGCTCTTTTTGGAAAACGACGATAATTTGTATAATCGTTAAGAAACCTAAAATAATTGCTGCTGTTGTTGATAAATAGGCATACTTCATATTGATATACTTCGTAATGTTACCAGAAATATGAAGCTGCGCAATTAATATTGTAAAACCTAATAATATATATGCTCGAAACATAACCTACCACCCCATCGCATAAATGAGTAGTGAGCTTGCATAAACAACAAGAGTAACTGTAACTATAACAACAATTACAAATTTCGTTTTAAATGTCGCAAGCATCATAAACATATTTTTAATATCCACCATCGGTCCGTAAACGAGGAACGCGACAAGTGAAGCTGTTGAAAACGTACTTTGGAACGAAGAAGCGATAAATGCATCTGCCTCTGAACAAAGTGATAATATATAAGCAAGTCCCATCATAACAGCTGATGAAGAAAACGGACCTTGTCCAATAGCAAGAAGTGTTGAAGTTTGTACAAACGTTTGTACCGCTGCTGCAATTAACGCACCTAGTACTAAATATTTTCCCATTGAGAAGAATTCCTCAACAGCGTGTGTACATACATCCCACATTTTTTTACGCAGTGGACGCTTATTATTCACTTCTGGGAAGTGATCATCTCTTAATTGATGTTCTTTAAACATAAAGGATAATATAATTCCAACGATAATGGCTACGATAATCGCTACAATAGAACGATACCATACCATGTGCATACTACTCCCAAAGGCAACATAAGTAGCAAATAATACAACTGGATTAATAATAGGTCCAGTTAACATAAATGCAATCCCTGCGTATGGTGGAACGCCTTTTCCAATTAATCGTCTTACAATCGGAACAATTCCACATTCACAGCCCGGAAACAACATGCCTAAAAAAGTAGCTAATAAAACAGACAGAAATCGGTTCTTCGGCATCCATTTTGCCACCATATCTTCTGTCACGAACATTTGAATGAATCCTGAAATAAATACACCAATGAGCACAAAAGGAAGTGCTTCGATCAATATGGAGATAAAAATTGTATTCATTTGCAGGAATGCTTTCGGTAATTGAAACAATTCCATGATGTATTTCCTCCAACTTTTCATTAACAATATGTAATTTTAACCCCATTTCATTAATTGAACAAGGCTTATATGGAATACATACCCTTTATATACATTACATTGTACAAGTTATATTCTATTCAAAATTTGAGATTTCATAGCAAAAAAGCTGCTCTAGCGTAGTTGTATAACTATGCTAGAGCAGCTTTCTTATCGTTAAAAGTAACGTTTCTTCCAAAAAACAAAAGCTAACGTGAAAGATAGTGTTACACATATGATGAGTACAATTACAAAACCGTGGGCTTCCCCTTCAAACGGAACCTTTACGTTCATTCCAAAGAAACTAGAAACCATCGTCGGTAAAGATAAAATGATCGTAATTGACGTTAACAGTTTCATAACACTATTTAAATTATTTGATATAACGGAGCTAAAAGTATTCATCATTCCACTTAAAATGTGACTATATATTTCCGCCATTTCAATAGCCTGTTTATTTTCAATTAATACATCTTCTAATAAATCTTGATCGTCTTCATACATTTTTAAAAA
>NZ_JBNLYE010000166.1:0-8916 GCF_050172095.1 Bacillus sp. GMs2/2 | reverse complement strand
AAATAAAATTTGAATTTTATTAAGAAATGGAGAGGGATAAAGATGGAAAAGTATCAAGTAGAAGTGAAAGTAACGAAAACGTATAAAACTCTTGTTGAAGTTGAAATGCCTAAAGATGCGAACGGTGATGATTTCCAAAGATTAGTTGAAGAAAAAGTGGAGTCAATGGATCAAGAAAAATTAGATTATTGAAGAAAAAGTGGAGTCAATGGATCAAGAAAAATTAGATTATCAAGATACTAATCATTTTGTTTTAAAAATCAAATAAAAGCGTTATTCTACAGAAAAAAAGCAGCTAGCGCTGGCTAACTACCTTGTCATAAAACAAAATAAACCCAGATAAATGGGACAAGAATTATAATACTACAAGATAAAAATAAAGGGTGTAATAAAATTTTCTTCATGAATTTTCACCTTTCGAGTATGTTGTTCTAGTTTGTAAATTAACATTTTTTATTTTATAGACTCATTAATTTTTTTACTATTTAAAAGTATGACAATAACCTTACGAAGTTGTAAGACTTCAAAAATGGTTAGATTAAAATTAAATAAAATAGTTATTTTGGAGGGAAATGAAAGTGGAGAAATGCAATTATGTTGGATGTAAAAATGATGCAACAATCAAAGGTTTTATATTCGCTAGAGATCCACAAGGCAGGAAGCATCTTCCTACAGATGTATATGCTTGTGATAAACATAAAAAGTCTTCCAGTTTTTTTGAATATAAAACTGCTAAAACAAACTAAATATAATCCTTATTTTGATGGGAGAAGTACAGATGAAATCCACTATTGAAGGATTGATGATTATTATTCTAATTATATTATTTGCGATTGGACAGATTTTAAATATTTAAACAAAACGCTATTTGAGTAGAAAAGGGGATGGATATGAAAATTCCGTGGAATGAACGTATATATGCTCTCTATAAAGGAGATCAGTTTTTGACAGACGGAACTATTTTAGAAATCAGTAAAGGGACAAATAAAAGCTTAGATTGGCTTAGGTATATGCTAACACCATCGTATGAGAAAAAACGTGAAAATAGCATGAATTGCCTCAGATTGATTCAAATAGATGATGAAGATTAATATGAAAATTTCATTTTGTAGAAAAGGGGAATGGATATGAAAAGATGGCCAGAAGAAAGAGTTGCAGCTTATAAGAGTTATGTTGAAAAAGATACGAAAGAAATTGAGAAATTAGAAGCGGAGTATCAAAGTTTGCAAAATTCTTTGAGAGAAACCATTGAAAGAATACAGCGTATAGAGAATATAAGAAATAATCATAGAGCAGAGTTATACATTCAAGGATGGGATTTTAAAGGTAGTGAATGGATTGGAGTGGACAAGCAATAAAAGAGCAGCTAGCAAAAGCTAACTGCTCGATACAGATAAGAAGTGAAGGAATACATGGACGGTTAAAAGAGTTCTGGCTTATCGCCCATGTATAGTATGTGTTTAATGTTAAGGAATATTCGGATGTGTAAAATTAAAAAAGAGCACCTTCGAACAGTGCTCTTTCTCGGAGTGAATTTAAAACATTTAAGCAGGCCTTATGAAGGTGTATTGAAAAGTGTTCAATACAAAGTATGCCACTTTATAAAAAAAGGTGATGAAAAATAAAAGAACAGTTAGCAAAAGCTAACTGCTCGGTTCTCCAAGGGGAACAAGGAGAAAGTAACTTAATGGGTTGTCTACAGTATTGACGCGATATTGAGTTTTATTCAGAAGGGACTGAAATATTTTGAGTAATTTTAACGGGGAGAAGTTAACGGAACTTCGGCATTTATTCGGAATGACTCAAGGACAAGGTGCTGAATTGTTAGATGTTGATGTTAATAAGTTGATTGAGATAGAGCGATCAAGAATCACCCCAACATTTAATCAAATACAAGTGCTTTGCAAGAGGTTTCATGTTAAACCAAAGTATTTTTATAGCGAATCATTTGTAACTAGTGTGGTAAATCTGAGTTATATTTCTTTTCGATATTAATAAGGAGGTAGAGGTAAATGATTGAGATTAATCTTAAAAGCGGAAGAAGTTTAGGGTGGATATTTGACACTGAACAGGAAATGCAAAAAGCGTGGGAACGAATGGAGACAGTGGATTATACCAAGAAAGGTGCTATTGAATGTAATGGAACTTTAATTCCTTATAGTAGTATTGAATTTCTAAAAATAAAGAAAAACTGAACAAAATAATCCTTTTGTCACCTTAATAAATAGGTACAATTCACATATTTATTATTTTTGAATGTAATGTATCAAATTAATTAAAACGCCCAAAAATGGACATTAAGGGTGTTTAAATAGAAGGAGTGAAGGGTTTGACTAAGATGAAGAAAAAGAAATTAAAAAAAGCAATCGCTCGTCGTACAAAGGCTGTACAAAAAGAAGAGAAAGAAAGACTAGATAAAGCTTGGAGAAATCTTTTTATACATCCGAGCATCATGAAATAAATATAGTCCGGCTAGAAAACTAGAGGGCACCGATTTTTAGAACAGCAATTCAGCTGTTTTAAGAAATGGTGTCCTCTTTCTTATTTTGTAAGGGAGATGGAGAAATGAAGGTACTAAGAGATCAATTACGTGAATGGAAAAAGCAATCAAAACAAGGGAAGAAGACAGACAAGAAAAAACGAAAAGAGAAATTTAGTACTCGTGAAATTGAAGAGTTAATGGGAGTTCATGGACCACGTTATGAGCGCAGACGTGGAGCATTAAGACAAAAATAATAAAAATGGAGGAATTTATTATGAATAAGCAATTATCATTTAAAATGCCTGTTTTAGATGAAGAAGAGACAAAAAATGAAGTTGAAAAAGTATTTGAGGGGTATCGCATGTATTTATCTCAAATGCCAAGTGACATTTTACCCAAGGTAACTGCATCGTATTCAATTGTTCCTCCATCTGTAACAAATGAATTCAACAGTTCTACCGAAAACATAGCAATTGAGAGGGCGCAATATGAAATGGCTAGGTTGAAATTTATGAATTGGATTCATAGGGCTGTTAACAGGCTACCAAAAAGAGAAAGACAAATTATATATATGTATTATATGGAGGAAGAGAAAGGGTACGATCCAGATATCATGGATGAAGTGAAATTAGGTAGAACTACGTATTATAAAGTGAAAGGAAAAGCTTTATTACGTTTAGCCTTCAGTTTGAGAAAAGAAGTATTTAAACAAAAGTCGCAAACTGAAGAGGTAGAAATCGTATGAACATCGTACAGCCGATCCGAGATAAAGAAATCATACAAGAAATAAAGGAGTTCTATAAGAAACAGAATGAGAGGAACTACATTCTGTTTCTTCTTGGTATTAATACGGGTTTCAGGATATCGGATATATTGCGTTTGCGTGTCCGGGATGTTGAGGGATGGAATATTGTAATACGTGAAAAGAAAACAAGAAAAATTAAAGATGTGAAGATGCCTTCAGAACTGAAGAGAGCTATCAGGAATTATACAGAAGGAAAACCGAAGAATGAATATTTGATGAAGAGTAGAAATGGAAAGAATAAACCGATTACTCGTGCAATGGCTTATGTCATATTAAATCAAGCAGCGCAAGAGTTTGGATTAGAACGTATTGGGACACATTCTTTACGTAAAACGTATGGCTATCATCATTATCAACAGTTTAGAGATGTAGCCGTTTTACAGCAAATGTTAAATCATACAGAGCAAAAAGAAACATTGAGGTATATCGGAATTGAACAAGATACATTAAATGATTATCAGAGGAAATTTAAAATTTAAGAGTGTATTTAAAAGTGAATTTTATATTCTCGGCATTTATGTCAGTTAGTTGCCAAAAAAACAGAAAAAGGGTAATATAGTTGCAAAGGGTAGAACCTTAAAATTAAGATGAGGTGTTGCTTATTATGGATATCGGTGTGCCACTAAATGTAAAGAAATTTATTGATAGAGAAATTTCTAAAGGAGTTAGGAGGCAAATAGTCCCGCTGGTTCAGCAAGCTTATGAACTAGTGGATGCTTCTGTAAAAGATATTTCATTTTTACAATGGGGTTTAGGAAAAAGGCATATAGGATATCTTGACAACATAGCTGCGCAGTTTACATTATATGAAGCGGCAAATAAGGGCATACTTAAGGGGATTACAACTCAAATTGTACCTAATAAAAACAAATCAGCGTATCATGTTGAATTACAAACGGAAAATGTAGTTATTACGATAAATAGGGCGCAAAGTAAAGATAAAACAGCGCGAAAAGCGATGTACAGATCTTTGTTGCAAAGAGACAATCAGTATTTTTATCATTTTGGTAAACAAGAAATTTTTGAAGAACCTGGTTATTTAGAGATTACACATCATCAAATTAATAGAAGCGTTGATTTTGTAAATTTAGGAGTACCTGATGGAAGTGGGAAATGGTTTAGTTGTATTGATCTTACTAAAGAATTACATCTAGTTGGCACATCAGAAGAAGAGAAAAAGAAGAACGAAATTTCAAGAGAGCAATTAGTTAGGTTTAAAAATTTTGCTCAAGGAGTGCACGAAAATGGGGGTAAGAATTAACGTAAATAGATCCTTTTGTCCTGAGAAATTAAAAGAAGGACGTGAGTCAAGAGGATTAACAATAAGAGAACTATCAGAAAGAATTGGATTAAGAACGCATCAAGCTCTATCCAAATATGAGAATGGTAAATCCATACCACCTGCTGAAGTTCTATTAAGCATCATGAATATATTAAATCTTCCATATGATTACTTTTTTGAAGATGGATATAGGCAAACAGAAAAGGAAATTGTTTATTTTAGAAGTAAAGCTAATACAACAGCCAAGTTAAAAAGAATTCACGAAATCAAGATTTCATGGCTAATAAATGTATTTGATTATTTGGAGGATATATTAGAATTTCCAGAATCTGATCTTCCAGATACGAATATACAGCATCAAGGACACTTTATGCCTACAAATTTTAATGATATTGAAAATATAGCATCTGAATTAAGAAGGCAATGGAATTTAAATGAAGGGCCAATTTCAGATATTACTCATTTATTTGAAAAGCATGGAATAGTAGTAAGTCTGATAAAATCTGAGGACTTTGCAATAGATGCTTGTTCTAGGTGGATTGACAATAAACTTTTTATACTTGTGGGTAATGAAAGGTCTACTCCTTCAAGAATAAAGTTTACTTTAGCGCATGAATTAGGACATTATTTATTACACAAACATGTAAAGAAAGAAGACTTCAATAAAAAAGAAGTTTATAAGCGTATGGAGGAAGAGGCTAACTATTTTGCATCTTCATTCCTAATGCCTGCTAGATCTTTTTCAGAGGAACTTATTAGTCATAACTTAGATTATTATCTACTTTTAAAAAAGAGATGGCAAATTTCTATACAAGCTATGATATATCGTTCAAGAGAGCTAAATATAATAAATGATTATCAAGCAAGTTATTTATGGAAGCAAATAGCGAAAAAAGGTTGGAGGACTCATGAACCATATGATGATTTATTGCAAATTGAATCACCATTGTTATTAAAAGAAGCGATTGATTTAATTATAGATAATCATGTTAAGACAAAGAAACAATTGTGTGAGGAAGTTAGGTTATGCCAGTCAGATGTAGAGGCTATAGTGAATTTACCTGCTGGATATTTAGATGAGAACAAAGGAAAAGGAACAGTTGTTTCTTTTAAAAAAATTAAAACATAAAGAAAAAAGAGGATTAAGTAAAAAGTTTATACTTAATCCTCTTTTTATCATGGAGCCAATTCAAATTTATATAAAATTGGTTAGGCTCGAATGAAGTTCCTGTACATGTTTTTTGAATTAGCTTAAAACGGAAAGTGTCAAATTCATTTTTATAAAATGCAGAAGAGGTTGATAGTTCTAAGGTTAAATTGAATAGGTGAATTTAACACAATATAGATTATAGCTAATTCATTTTCAAGGATTAAAGAACATATTTATTCAAAACTATGCAAAAAGAGGATGGAAAACGATGTAAAAAAATGCAGAAATAAAAAACGTGAACTATTCGCGGACAATTTGTGAACTATTTACGGACACGTTTTGGTTTTTAACATGTTATATTTGTATTGTGAGAAGTGGCGGAAAACACAACTCATAAAATTTCTTTATAATATATGTTGTTTAAACGGTTTCATAGTAGCGGCACATAAAATCCGAAACCAGCAGATGGTAATGGTTGAATGATAACGTTATTAGGGAGAGCTTTTGCTCTTCTTTGAGCTAACAACATCCTAGGTAGACAGAATGAGGAGAACCTGATAAGTTTTCCGAGAGTGTCTGTCGTGGTTGTTAGCTGAGAGAAGAATAAAACTTCATTTACCGTAATGAATGTGCAAATCAATAAAAAATGAATAAGAAGGATGGTGTGGACGCATGAAAGAAAAACCTCAATTTGTTGAACTTATTCATAATGACTCAGGAAATTTGGTTGAAATTAAAGTAGGAGATATTAGTTTTTCGAAAGATAGAATGAAAATAGTAGACGATTATAAAATAACAGCAGGGATAATTAAAGGTGAATAATTATAATGATGCTACCTTCATCTGGGTGGCAATGAAAGTGTGAATCCGTAACTAATGAATAAGGAGGATGTGGCATGAACCAAAGTATAAATGTATCAGAAAACAAAAAGGTTAATACAGGTGATGAAAAAAAATCCGGATCTCTTACAAGTGTTGTGGCACATTTGTTCGCGACACTAATTGATAAGGGGGTTCTTACGCCTGAAGAAGTTGAGAATATTTTTAAGAGGATGTAGAGGTCGCTATGTGGCAACCTCTATACAGGAACTATCGGGGAACCTTTCCAATTCCAATGAGTTTGTTCTTTGCATCCTTATCTAATTGAGTGTTAATTTCATGATAATAAGCATCAAGAATTTCATTTAAAGCTAAGGCTAACTTTTCATCTTGAATATCGTGTTTCTTAAAAACTGTTGTAATGATGTGTTTGATATGCATGCAACCACCTCCCTTTTATCAGTATTATACAATAAGTAGATGATGGACCGTAGAAAAATAATTAATTAATATGAAAGCATCCATTCGGGTGCTTTTTATTTTGGAGGCGGATGAAATATGGATGAACAGAAATTAATAACGAAAAAGAAAGATAGTATTTATCTTAGACCGAGATATCCTCATAAGATTGATGCAAGTAAAATCGAATCGTTAGAAGACGTAATTAAGATTTTGGGATTGATGGATATTCGTTTAGATGATAAAGCAGTTCAAGGACTGGAACATTTAATTATGGAGGAGGATAAGTGATGAAGTTTAAAACGATGATTGAATGTATGGATGAAAATTGCAGAACGGTTATTCTTACAAAGCATACCGATGGATTACGTTGTGTTAGATGTGGAGGCCCAACAATGCCAATGAAATTTGCGCCATTAGAAAAGACAGAAGAGAAATTAGGAATGATTGAACAAACCATTATTAATAATAAAAAGAAAGAGGTTTACAAAGAACTTCAACAACTAGCACTTTTAATAAAAGATAAACGACATGAAATTAATTTGATGTTAGGGAATTTTAGTCTTGAAGAAAATGATGTAGTGGACGAGTTTTTAATCAATATTGTTACGAATAACGAAATTCCTTCAGATATTGTTTTGTCAAAGAAAATGGAACAGTACCTGTTAGCGGAAGGTATTGAAGAGTTATTGAAAAAGTCTCGTGAAGTTGATGCGGAAAAGTTGGCTAAAAAAGTTCATGAAACGATGCTTAAGAGAGTGAAAGTAAATGCAAATGGATTTTAATAAACTAGAAAAAGCAATGACCATTGGTATAATCCTTCATGCTCTTCGTAGTAGAAAGAAAATAAAACAGCATGTTGGATTAGAACGATTGCCAGATGTAATCAAAGTATTAGATGAATTACAAGAGAATGCAACACTTGAAGAGAAAGAAGAAGCTATAACTAGTTTAATCAATAAGTTGTTGGATGATTTGTTAGAGAAAGATAAGGGGGGACACGAATGTATATAACAAGGATTGAGGATAAAGAAAAGTTGTTAAAGATTATTGATGCACTAGATGAGCTTGGGAAAGATTATAAGGTAACAAAAACTACTAAGCATGTTTCTTTACCACCAGTCACTTATCCAAAAAGAACTTGGATTGTTGAGGAGTTAGAAGTGCTAACAGAAATACAGGAATCGAAATAGGAGTGAGGTAATGAGAACAGAGTACCTTATCCAACTTATAAAAGAAGATCAGCTTATGAAATTTTATAAGTCTAAAGAGTGGAGAGCTTTGCGATTAAAAGCAATTCAACGAGCTAAGAATGAATGTGAGCATTGCAAACAGAAAGGGAAGGTGACGACACGGGATACGCTTGATAAACGTGGACGTAAGATGAAGATGGATGTGAACCATATCAAACCAGTTAAGACGCATCCGCATCTTGCCTTAGACTTAGACAACCTTGAATACCTTTGTGTTCGTTGTCATAACATTGCTGATGGTAAGGATAAGATGATCAGTAGTAGTAAACCTAAATTCTTTAGTGAAGAACGGTGGTAACTATGATAATTGTGGATGGTAGTTGGACATTTGATACGGACTTAATGATTCAATACGCTGAGAAGGACGAGCGTACGTCATATGAACGCGACATGCTTAATCAGTTCCGAAAGTATTCTTACTGGCGTTACTGCCAAATAAGAGACTGTGTGAACTCAAGGAAGTGCAAGCGACTTAAACTTACTGATGTTAGAGAAAGGTTACAAAAAGAAGAGAATTTAATATTTACAACAGACATTCTAAAGATTTCTAGTGAGGAAGTCTTTTTTATTTTGGATTTTATTGAAACCTACTTTGAGTTAGTTTCTTAGATACCCCCCGGTCTTTAAGTTTGGCTTTTTCTTGGAGGACCGCTCAACGGGGGGAGG
>NZ_JBNLYE010000165.1:0-8951 GCF_050172095.1 Bacillus sp. GMs2/2 | reverse complement strand
ATATTTTTACGTATAAAGTGAAACTTTAATCAGTGAGGGTTTTGTTCATCCCCCACTGATTATTAGCCCTCACCAATCGGGCTTTTACGGGCAGCAGTGCCTCCACCTAACTTCTTTGCTTCCGCTGAATTTTGAGGTGAGGGTCTTACTGACCGGCGAATAGCGGGATAAATATTTTCTTCAATATAAAGAACATGCCCTAAAAATTAGAACATGCCCCCCTCATCCTGTACATTCAGTTTAATAATAACCGTTGTTCCCTTATCTTTTTCACTTTCAATTTTCCACTGTCCACCATGTATATGAACAATTTGTTTCACAATAGCAAGGCCTAAACCTGTTCCACCATGTTGACGACTTCTCGCTTTATCAACTCTGTAAAAGCGTTCCCCAAGATTCTCCAAATGCTCTATATCAATGCCAATTCCTGTATCTTTTATTTTTAATTCACAGTAATCATCGATTTGCTCTAAAGTTATAACGATATTTCCTTTTTGATTTGTATATCGTATCGCATTATCTAACACATTATGAAGCACTTGTTGCATACGATCCTCATCAATCATGACAATGACCTCTGGATTTAAATTGGTTGAAATATGAATTTCCTTTTCTATAAACTTAATCTCATACGTATCTAATACGTCTTCAATCAGCTGTGAAAAAACGATAGGTTGCTTCTTTAACGGAAAGTGCTCACCTTCTAATTGTGCTAAGTCTAACAAGTCATGAACGAGACGCTGCATACGACCTGCTTCTTTATGAATTAGCTGCGTTACTTTTTCCTGCTGAGCTCCCTTTGCAACACCATCTAAAATAGCCTCGCTATACCCTTTTATATAACTAAGTGGTGTTCTAAGTTCATGCGAAACATTTGCTAAAAATTCCTTACGCTTTACATCTTCTGTTTCTAATGAATTTGCCATTTTATTAAATGCTTTTCCTAATCGTCCAATTTCATCCTCTGAAGAAACTGTAATCCGCTCCGAAAAATCTCCCGTAGCCAAATGATTTGCAACCCGCTCCATTTGCGAAAGTGGCTTCGTAATTGCAATTATAATTTTTCTTCCAACCCATATCGTAATTAAAATCATAGCAATTGCTAACGGTGCTAAAATAAGACCCATATCATAGATTAAATCTTTTATACTTTTTAAAGGAATATACGAATAGACAATTCCGACTAATTTTTTATTTTCCAATACAGGAATGACAACCCCCATAATATTACGGTCAAAATGTTCTTCATATCCTATTTTTGTCACAGTTTTCCCATCTAATAGCGTTTGCCTGTCTCCTTCACTTATAAGAGAATGATGATGCACATCAAAAGGCAAACATGCGCTTAAATCACGCGGATTAGATACGAAAATAACGTCTGAACTAGATATTTGATCAAACGATCTTACTTTCTCTTCAAAAGTTGATATTCCTTCACGCTTATCATATTGAGCAGCAAGACTTTTCCCTTCCATTACTAACGAAGTTTTTAAATTATCAACGTATAACTTTTCATACGAGTATAAAGATACGAAATAAAGAAAGGACACTGTTACACATACTGCACATACTACTGTAAGCCAAAGTTTTTGTACCATCGTAAACATATGTTACACCTCAAATTTATAGCCTACACCCCAAACAGTTTGAATGTAGTTTCCACTTTCTCCAAGCTTCAAGCGCATCGTTTTCACGTGCGTATCTACTGTTCTTGTACTTCCGGCATAATCATATCCCCATACCTTTTCAAGTAATTGCTCCCGGCTAAATACTTGTCCTGTATGCTGACAAAGAAAATATAGTAAATCAAACTCTTTTACAGTAAGAGAAATCGACTCACCATTCGCCTCAATTCGTCTGCTTTTTTCATTGATAAGAATTGGTCCAAATTGAATCTCTTCTTGCTGTTCTTGCTTTGTATATCTTCTTAGTACAGCTTCCATACGTGCAACCAATTCACCAGGACTAAACGGTTTTACAATATAATCATCTGCTCCCATACGTAAGCCATTCACCCTATTCCACTCTTCACCTTTTGCGGTTAAAAATATAATCGGCACATCTGACGTTTTTCTAATTTCTTTACAAACTGAAAGTCCATCCATTTCTGGCATCATTATATCTAATACAACGAAATCATAATGATCCGTTTCTAGTTTTTTAAGAGCCTCTTTTCCGTTTTCAGCTTCTCCCCACTCATATCCAAAGTTATCCAAATACATTCCAACAAGCTGCCTCATATCACTTTCATCATCTACAACTAGCACTCTATATTTATTCATTGTCCTTCCCTTCCCTCTCTATGAGTTGAAACGGTCCTTTTCCGACTTTAATTGTTTGTTTTATTTTCATACTCTTCATATCCATAACGCACACTTCATCACTATCATAACTTGCTACATATCCTTCTGCTCCGCTTTTCAAAAATGAAAATGGATTTGAGCCTATTTCAACGGAAGCTACCTCTTTATACGTACTAGTATCAAATTTTCTAAGCATATTCGAACCGTGGCTTAATGCATATACGTACTTATTATCTTTCGTTATGTTCACAGGCATAAATGGAGCGTGTAAAGAACGTACCATTTCACCGCTCTGTAAAGAATACACTAATACTTTCTCATTCACTTGATTTCCATCACCATGCCCGCCAATCCATATTTCTTTCCCATCAGGACTAATCGTCGCTCCTGTTGATGCTGGCGGAATCATAAAGGATTGAACAACTTCTTTTTTCTTCGTATCAATTGTCGTTAGTTTCGTATCATAAAAGTTTAGTACAGATAACCGATTCTGATACTCTACCATCGTTATAGGCCCTTTTCCTGTTGAAACATTTCCTGTCTCTTTCCCATTTATCGTAAAGAACCTTACCTTTTGAACATTTTGATCAGCAGCAAATAATTGTTTTTTATCTGCTGATACGACCACATTTACAATGCCCTTTCCAGTTTTATATTTTTCCACTTGCCTTCCTTCCGCTAGTGAATATACATACATATATTCTAATTGCTTACCGTATACAAGTATTTCATCGCCATTTGGAAGCAGTGTGATTCCGGCCATTGGCTCATTTAGTTCCCATGTCGTAATTAACTTTTTATCCTTTTTATCAATAAAACTAATACTGCCTTCTTTTATATTCGTAGTTATAATAACATTTTTATCTTTAGCAATTGGTGTATATGAACTTCCTTGACACCCTACTAATAGAAATAAAAAACAGAGAAGAAAAACATACTTTCTCAAAAGATTCCCTCCATCTTCAGATGATTTCGTTATAATTGTAAAATAACAAATAAATGTGTGGAAAGTGTGAAATTCCCCTTTCTTACTCAATTTACATATATAATGTACAACAAATAGAATTTGAGGTGTGTCAATTATGCTATTTCCTGATTTAGCGAATAAAATTGTACGAGAAGTACGCAGACTAATTACAGAAAATATAATTATCATTAATATAGAAGGCGTTATTATCGCAAGTACAGATACAGAAAGAATTGGCCAATTTCATGAAGGTGCACTCCGCTGCGCTAAACAAAAGAAAACCGTCATCATTACAAAAGAAGATGAAAGGCGATTGCAAGGTGTAAAGGCTGGGATGAATCTTCCTCTATTATTTCATGATGAAGTAATTGGTGTCATTGGGATTACCGGAGAACCTGAAAATATTTCACGCTACGGAGAAATATTGCGTAAGATGACCGAATTATTAATTCATGAAAACTACTTTTTAGAGCAATTAGAACTTGAGCACCGTTCTTATGAAGCTTTTGTCTTTGATTGGCTTCAAAATACAGAGTGGTCCCCGAGTTTTCTTGATCGTGCCAAAACACTTGGCATTGATTTATATAAGAAAAAACAACTTGTTTTGTTTTCTATTGGCAAAAATGACACAATGCTCCAGCGTAAAATATGGCAACATGTACGAAATATTTTAACAAAAGAGCATCTATTTGTTCGCTGGGGAAATGATCGTTTTATTTTATTTACAGCGATGAGCTCCAAAGAACAAACTTATCAGTTTTTAAAACGGTTAAAACAAGACTGCGAAGCTTTATTTTCTATTCCTTTATATATCGGGATTGGGCAAACAGTTACCCCAAACAATATGAACATATGTTACGAACAAGCATTACGTGCTCTTTCTGTATCATTGGAAACGAAAAAAATTGTATTTAATGAAGATTTACGTTTAGAAATGTGTTTACAAGATATTTCTGCCGAAACGCGTGAACAATTTCTAGAGCGTACCATCGAAAGCTTACTATCATCTCCTGAGCTTATGCACACTTTACGCTTATTTATCGATTATAACCAATCTTATAAACAGACAGCTAAACAATTACATATACACATTAACACCTTACATTATAGGCTAAAAAAGATTGAAGAACATACAGGACTTGATCCAAAACAATTCAAAGACTTAAACGTTTTATACTTCGCACTCCTCCTATTAGATAATCATACAAAAAAGAACGATAAAACAGATTAATCTTTAGATGATTATACATAGAAAGAATCCCTCGACTTTTTTATCATTATAATGAAAGCACTGTTACCACGTTGTTTATTATAACTAAACACGTTAACAGTTTGAGGGGGATTTCCAATGTTAGAAAAACAAATTATTCATTCATTCGTATCTATTGTTGGCGAAGATAATGTAGATACATCCAATATGGGGCGTTTAACTTATAGTTATGATGCCACTCCAAACTTCCAAGCAATGCCTGATGCAGTCATTGCTCCTCGTAATACAAATGAAGTAGCTGAAGTGTTAAAAGTATGTAACACTCACAAAATTCCTGTGTATGTGCGTGGGTCTGGAACAAATCTTTGCGCAGGAACATGTCCACTTGAAGGCGGTATCGTCCTTATTTTCCGCCATATGAACAATATTTTAGAAATTGATGAAGAAAACTTAACAATTACTGTACAAGCTGGTGTCATTACACTTGATATTATTAAAGCGGTAGAAGAAAAAGGTTTATTTTATCCACCAGATCCAAGCTCGATGAAAATTTCTACAATCGGCGGTAATATTAATGAAAACTCAGGTGGATTACGCGGTTTGAAATATGGCGTAACACGTGATTATGTAATGGGGCTTGAACTTGTCTTACCAAATGGTGATATTATTCGCACTGGTGGTAAATTAGCAAAAGATGTAGCTGGTTACGATTTAACTCGTTTATTTATCGGTTCTGAAGGAACACTTGGCGTGGTAACAGAAGCCATATTAAAACTTGTTCCTATGCCTGAAACAAAGAAAACAATGCTTGCATTATATGAAGATATTAATGAAGCTGCACGTGCTGTTTCTTCTATTATTGCAAATAAAATCATTCCAGCAACACTGGAGTTTTTAGACCAACCGACAATTGAAGTAGTAGAAGAGTTTGCACAAATCGGTTTACCTACAGATGTAAAAGCAATTTTATTAATCGAACAAGACGGTCCACCCGAAGTAGTCAATCGAGATATTGAAAAAATGGCTAACGTTTGTCACTCTATGAATGCAGTTGATGTTCGCGTTGCAAAAGATGAGACGGAAGCAGATGCGCTTCGTACCGCTCGCCGTAGTGCCCTATCAGCGCTCGCACGATTAAAACCTACTACAATATTAGAAGATGCAACTGTACCACGTTCACAAATAGCTCCAATGGTTGAAGCTATTAATACCATTGCAAAAAAATATAATATTCCTATTTGTACGTTTGGACACGCTGGTGATGGTAACTTACATCCAACTTGTATGACAGACGCTCGTAATGCAGAAGAAATGCACCGAGCTGAACAAGCTTTTGCTGAAATATTTGCGAAAGCAATTGAACTTGGTGGCACAATTACTGGTGAACATGGTGTTGGTGCGATGAAAGCTCCATATTTAGAAATGAAATTAGGTAAGGAAGGTATTGCAGCTATGCAAGGAATAAAGCAAGCTTTCGATCCAAATAACATTATGAATCCTGGAAAAATGTTCGCGAAAGACACCCGAAAAAGAGTGGTGGTTGAGCGATGACGACATTGAATAAAGAAAATATTCAAAAAGAATTTAAAGAACGATTAAGTGAAGATGAATTACTAAACTGTATGCGATGCGGTTTTTGTTTACCTACTTGTCCTACCTACATTCAATCCGGATATAAAGAGTCACATTCACCGCGCGGACGTATCGCATTAATGAAAGCTGTCGTTGATGGTTTAATCGAACCAGATGAAGATGTTGAGAATACATTAAACGTTTGTCTTGGTTGCCGTGCTTGTGAGCCTGTTTGTCCATCTGGTGTAAATTATGGGCATTTATTAGAAGAAGCTCGTGATATTATTAATCAAAATAAAAAATTCTCGGTGCCAGTGAAAGCTGTTCGAAAAGTCGTTTTTGAAGGATTATTCCCCCATCAAAATCGAATGAGAACATTAACTGGACTAATCGGATTTTATCAACGTTCTGGTTTACAAACGCTAACACATAAAACAGGGATTATGAAGTTATTCCCCGAAACACTTGCAACGATGGATCTCGTTTTACCAAAAGTCCCTAAAATGAAAGCGATGAAAGATCGTCCTTCATTTTTACCTGCAGAAAGTACAAAGAAAAAACAAGTTGCATTCTTCACAGGCTGCTTAATGGATACGATGTTTTTAGAAACAAATAACGCAACGATGAAACTTCTTCAATTAGCTGGTTGTGATATCGTTATTCCGAAAACACAAAGTTGCTGCGGTGCATTGCATGGACATGCTGGTGAAAAGAGTGGAGCAAAAGAATTAGCAAAGCGCAATATAAAAGCATTCGAAGACTTAAACATCGACTATATTATTACGAATGCAGGTGGTTGCGGAGCTTACCTCGTAGACTATGATTATCTTTTAAAGGATGATCCGGATTGGGCTGAACGTGCTAAGCAGTTTGTTTCTAAGATTAAAGATATTACTGCTATACTAGTAGAACTAGACTTCCATAAGCGAACTGACTTACGACTCACGCCGCAAGTTATTACGTATCAAGACTCTTGTCATTTACGCAATGTTATGCGCACATCTTCTGAACCTCGTATGTTACTAGAGGCTATCCAAGGTGCAACATATCGAGAAATGAAAGATGCCGATCGTTGCTGTGGCTCTGCTGGTATTTACAATATTGTTCATTCAGAGTTATCAATGGAATTTCTAGATTACAAAATGGACCGTGTGCATGAAACAGAAGCAGCAACCATTGTTACTGCAAATCCAGGTTGTTTATTACAAATGAAATTGGGTATTGAGCGAGAAGGGCTTTCTCATAAGATAAGAGGAATTCACATTGTGGATTTATTATTAGAAGCAATTGAAACTAACTCGTAATAACTCGTAACATACGTAATAATAGGAAAACGGCTATCTCCTTCGTCTATGTAAAGAGATAGCCGCTTTTTTGTCTGCTACAACATTAAAAATATGTTACTTTATTATAAAAAAGAACAACAGAAACATTACAGTTTTGTAAAAATCAATCCATTATATTCCTCAAAAAATCGCTCAAACCATTGATACAATAGGATTCTTCATTTTCTATTTAGGTAACTTTATCCAAAAACCCCCTCTTAAAACCAAGTATAAAAACACTATAAATTCCTTTTATACTCTATATTTCTCTTATTTTTGCTCCCTCCTTCTCTTAGGATAAATTAGGTAATTTTAAAGTCTATGAATTTTTTTCCATCTTTTTTCTCGCAAATTGTATGCTACGATGAATTTGTCAGTCAGACAGGCTGTCAAAAACAAATCGTGTGAAAACAAATTAAAACTTTATATAGGGGGACACACATCATGAAAAAGCGTGTTTTATTATCTGTAGCTGCTGCAACAGCTCTTACTTTAGGAGTATCTTCTCTAGATGCACAAGCTGCAACAGTACAACCATCTAACTTAAAGGTTCAAAATATTCAGCATTCAAAAGTGATGATGAAACAAATGAGCCAACAAGAATTACAAGCATTCTTACAATCTATGGGAGTTGAATCATTAGCACAATGGCAACAAGGAAACTTCCAACCAAACTGCTTCATTCCTGGTCAACAACCTACTGAAAATGTTGTAACTGAGCAACCAACAGCTAAGCCAGAAACTCAAAAGCCAGTTGAACAAAAACCAGCCGAGCAAAAGCCTGCTGAAGAAGTTCAAAAACCAGAAGCTCAAAAACCTACTGAAAACAACAATACTCAAAAACCTGCTGAACAAAAACCAGCTGAGCAAAAGCCTGCTGAAGAAGCAAAATCTTTAAGCGAGTTCGAACAACGTGTTGTTGAATTAACAAACGCTGAGCGTGCAAAACAAGGCTTACCAGCACTAAAAATCGATACTGAATTAAGTAAAGTAGCACGTATTAAGTCTGAAGATATGCAAAAAAACAACTACTTTGATCATAACAGTCCTACATACGGATCTCCGTTTGATATGATGAAGAAATTTGGTATTTCTTATACATCTGCAGGTGAAAACATCGCTCAAGGCCAACGTACACCTGAAGAAGTAGTACAAGCTTGGATGAACAGCGCTGGACACCGTGCAAACATCTTAAATAACGGCTTCACTCACATCGGTGTTGGCTATGTAGAAAGCGGCAACTACTGGACACAACAATTTATTACGAAATAAATAGATTAAAAGAGTCTTCTCATGAGAAGACTCTTTTTTAAGTTTCATAGCTTTCTATTATGTATGAATAGAAAATATATAACATAAACAACATAGATCCACAGCTTATTACACTAAGCAATACATAAAATCCCCACTCTAAGTTCAAAAACAATGAAAACAATATGCCACATGCCATCACTTGAAAAATTCGTCTACTTACTAAACGAATTTTTTGTAATTTAATTGGATCTTTTTCTTTGCCTTTTATTTTCTTAAATTCTTTACTCAGCATAAAAAGAAACATACTAATCCCAATCGTT
>NZ_JBNLYE010000164.1:0-8961 GCF_050172095.1 Bacillus sp. GMs2/2 | reverse complement strand
ATAAACTCCTATATAATCAATAAGAAGAATCTTACAAATGGAGGTATGAAAATGTCGATTTTAAGTAATATTGGTGCAGCTTTATTTTTTATTGCTTTTATTCTTTTAATCTTATGTATCATTTCATTCTTTAAGAAAAATGGAAAAGCAAAACAATATGGACGTCCTACCGTTATTCTTTTTATGATTTCTATTATATTAATAACGGCCGGTACAACAAAATCGGAACACCCCGTCGTCGAGTTTTTTTCTACTTTAAGTTTCATTCTATTTATATTCTTCCTTGTTCTAGCAATCTTATCTGTTATTAAGAAAACAGGTGTAGCGAAAAAACAATTTATTATTACAGCTGTATTATTTGTCATTTTTGTTGCGTTATTAGGTATTTCAGCTCCTTCTTCTGAAAAAACGACAGCAACTAGTACAAAAGTTGCCTCTAATAATGAAGAGCCAAAAGATAGCGAACAGAAAAAAGAGCTAGAAAAGAAAGAGGCAGACGAAAAAACTCAAAAGCAAGAAGATGAGAAGCGTCTAGCCGAAGAACAAGCTCGTAAGCAAGAGGATGAAAAACGTCAGGCTGATGAACAAGCTCGTAAACAACAAGAAGAGCAAAAACGTCAGGCTGATGAACAAGCTCGTAAACAACAAGAAGAACAAAAAGCACAGCAAGCTCAAACACAACCAGCTAATGGTAATACTGATAGTGCATACTACAAAAATTGTGCTGCAGTTAGAGCAGCTGGGAAAGCTCCTTTACATAAAGGGCAACCAGGTTATAGCTCTCATCTTGATCGTGATGGCGATGGAATTGCATGTGAAAAATAGTAATAAAAAAGAAGCTTTTACTAAGCTTCTTTTTTATTAACGTAAAATATTACCACTTATTACTTTCCCCCTTATTTTAATAACATTCTTCTTATTATTCTCAAAAACGACACAGAATAAGTGATTTCAATCACTACATAGATTTTAATTTATCGCTATTCTTAATTTAGATATTACATTAAAACTTTATGGAGGCATTCATATGGAACATACATTTACTGAAACTTCAATTGTTGGTGAGATTGTTACACAATTTCCGAAAGCTAGTGATCTTTTTAAATCATATAGAATAGATTTTTGTTGTGGCGGTAATAAGCCACTTATTGATGCAATTCATGAAAGAAATTTATCAGCTACTGAAGTGCTTACAGAGTTAAATACGCTTTATCATAATACGAAACGATTAAATGAATCGGAAATTGATTGGAAAAATGCTTCTTATCGTGAATTGATTGATTATGTTATAAATAAGCATCATCGCTATTTAAATGAAGAATTACCACAGTTAAGTCCATATGTGACAAAAGTATTACGTGTTCATGGGGCAAGTCAGCCTCATTTAGCTCAAATTCATAAGCTATTTCATGAACTTAAAATGGAATTAGAACAGCATTTAATTAAAGAAGAAATGGAAGATTTCCCATTAATTTTAGAATTTGAACAAAATCCAACTGATGAAAATTATACAAAGTTACGTAAAGTAGTGGATGAACTAGAAAATGAGCACAATCATGCCGGAAATATTATAAAAGAACTTCGTAAAGTGACAAATGACTTTACTCCTCCAGAAGGCGCTTGCGGTACTTATCGACTTGTCTACCAACGTCTTGAAGCTCTAGAGTCTGATTTATTTGAGCATATTCATTTAGAAAATAATATTTTATTTCCGCGTGCCATTACGAAAGCATAAATCAAGTGCAGGACATGAGTGTAAATACTTATGGCCTGCTTTTTCGTTTTGCGAAAAATATTCACATCCCCTTCACATAAAACCGAATTTTAACAATTTGTGAATCATTATAAAAATGTGATAAATATCACATCTTCCCCTTATTTGATTTTCTATAATAAAAATATAATCCTTTGTTCAATATTTCACATAAAAAGGGGAAACGAAAATGAAAAAACGTTTAGTTATGATCGGAAATGGTATGGCTGGCATTCGCTGTATGGAAGAAATCTTAAAACATGATAGTGATTCATATGAGATTACTATTTTTGGAGATGAACCGCATCCAAACTACAACCGCATTATGCTTTCTCATGTTTTACAAGGCAAAACAAATATGCAAGATATCATTATGAATGAATACAGTTGGTATGAAGAAAACGAAATAACTTTGTATACGAATGAAAGAGTTCAAAGTATTAACCGAGAAGAAAAAATTATTATTACAGAAAAGAAGCGTACTCTTACATACGACAAGCTCATTATTGCAACAGGTTCTAGTGCTTTTATTTTACCTGTTGAAGGTTCCGCACTTTCTGGTGTAACAGGATTTCGAACTATTGAAGATACACAATTTATGATAGATACCGCTAAAGAAAAGAAAAAGGCCGTTGTCATTGGTGGCGGGTTACTCGGTTTAGAAGCCGCAAGAGGTCTAATTGATTTAGGAATGGACGTACATGTTGTTCATTTAATGCCTAGCTTAATGGAGCAACAACTAGATACGAAAGCAGCTGCTCTTCTGCGTGAAGATTTAGAAGCACAAAGCATGAAGTTTTTAATGGAAAAGAAAACTGTAAAAATTCTTGGTACAGACCATGTTGAGGGCATTCAATTTGAAGATGGTGAAGTTGTAGATTGTGATTTAATCGTAATGGCTGTCGGTATACGCCCAAATACGCAAATAGCAAAAGATGCTGGTCTAATTGTAAATCGCGGTATTGTAGTCAATGACTATATGCTAACAAATGATGAGTCCATTTATGCAGTTGGAGAATGTGCAGAGCATGACGGTATCGCATATGGACTTGTTGCTCCTCTTTATGAACAAGGTGCGATATTAGCAAAACATATAACAAATTTACAAACTGATGGATATTCGGGCAGTATCGTCGGTACACAATTAAAAGTTGCTGGTTGTGATTTATTCTCTGCTGGCCAAATTTATGAAGATGATCAAACGAAAGCAATATCCATCTTTAATGAATGTAAACGTTCCTATAAAAAAGTATTAATTCGTGATAATAAAGTCGTCGGTATCGTTTTATACGGTGATACAGCTGACGGTACCCGCCTCTTTAGCATGTTAAAGAAAGAAGAAGATATACAAGAATATACACCAGCTTCCATTCTTCACAAAGCTGGTGAAGAATGTGAACTTGACGTTGCTACTATGAGTGCGGATGACACAATTTGCGGATGTAATGGTGTTACGAAAGGCACAATCGTTCACGCCATTTTAGAACAGGAGTTAAAGACTTTTGAAGAAGTTAAAGCCTGTACGAAAGCCGCAGGGTCTTGTGGTAAATGTCGTCCGCTTGTAGAACAAGTTTTATCTCATACACTTGGAGATGCTTTTGATGCTTCTGCACAGTCTACCGGTATGTGCGGATGTACACCTTTATCACGTGATGAAGTCGTAGCGGCCATTCATGAGAAAGGTTTAAAATCTCCAAAAGAAGTACGAAACGTTCTTGGTTTTGTACATGAAGATGGATGTTCGAAATGTCGTCCTGCTTTAAACTACTATTTACGTATGGCGATTCCAGAAGAATATGAAGATGATAAATCATCCCGTTTCGTGAATGAAAGAATGAATGGTAACATCCAGCACGATGGTACCTTCTCTGTTATTCCACGTATGTACGGAGGCGTTACAACAGCAGATGATTTAATGAAAATTGCTGAAGTTGCGAAAAAGTACGATGTTCCACTTGTGAAAATTACAGGTGCGAGCCGAATTGGCTTATACGGTGTTAAGAAACAAGATTTACCTAACGTATGGGCTGAATTAAATATGGCTTCTGGATATGCGTATTCAAAATCTCTTCGTAATGTAAAATCATGTGTTGGCTCTCGTTTCTGCCGTTTCGGTACGAAAGATTCATTAGGACTTGGTATGTTGCTTGAACAATCATTAGAAATGGTAGATACACCTCATAAAATGAAGATGGGTGTAACGGGCTGTCCACGTAACTGTGCGGAAGTACTGACGAAAGATTTTGGCGTTGTTTGTGTCGAAAATGGATACCAACTTTATATTGGCGGAAATGGTGGTACGGAAGTACGCGAAGCTGATTTTGTAATGATTGTCCCTACTGAAGATGATGTCCTTCGCATCGCTACAGCTTACATGCAATATTATCGTGAAACTGGTATTTATGGAGAGCGTACTGCCTACTGGACAGAACGATTAGGCTTCGATCACATAAAGGAAATACTGCAAGATGCAAATATGGTCACTAAGTTAAATGAACGTTTCCAAAAAGCTCGTGGCACATATAAAGAAGCATGGGGACAAGCACTAGAAACGAAATCATTAAAAGCGATGTATGAAGTAGAAACTGTGAAATAAGGAGCTGTGATCTATATGATACAAACGAAAGAAAAAATAAAAGTTATGCGTGCAGAAGACCTTCCTATTCAAATCGGTAAAGAGGTGCAAATGAAAGGTATGTCTTTCGCCCTATTCCGCCTTTCAAATGGCGATATTCGAGCTGTAGAAAATCGTTGTCCTCATAAAAAAGGGCCATTAGCGGAAGGTATTGTATCTGGAGAATTCGTCTTTTGTCCCCTACATGATTGGAAAATTTCACTACTAACAGGTGAAGTTCAAAAACCTGATGACGGTTGTATTCAAACGTATGAAGTAGAAGTTATTGACGGGGATATTTATATATACATGTAATTTAAAAAAGGAAGCCTCCCCTGGCTTCCTTTTAAATAAAAATAGACGAGGTGCGAATATGAACGGATATGTATATTTAGTTGGTGCAGGACCAGGTGATGAAGGGCTTATTACAAAAAAAGCGATAGAGTGCTTAAATCGTGCAGATATCGTCTTATATGACCGCTTATTAAACCCTTCCTTTCTTAATTATACAAAAGAAACATGTGAACTTATTTATTGCGGAAAAATGCCAAAGAATCATACTATGCGTCAAGAAATGATTAACTCACACCTCCTTCAATTTGCGAAAGAAGGAAAAATCATAGTCCGCTTAAAAGGCGGAGATCCATCTATTTTTGGCCGTGTTGGTGAAGAAGCAGAAACTTTAGCATCAGCAAATATTCCATATGAAATTGTACCAGGTATTACATCTAGCATCGCCGCTAGTATCTATGCAGGTATTCCCCTCACCCACCGTGACTACAGTAATAGCGTCACTTTATTAACCGGACATGCAAAAGGTCCTTTAACCGATCATGGAAAATATAATTCATCTTACAATAGCGACACGATTGCCTACTACATGGGTATAAAAAACTTACCTACAATTTGTGAAAACTTACTACAAGCAGGAAAAAAAGAAGATACGCCAGTAGCAGTCATTGAATGGGGTACAACTGGTAAACAGCGCGTTGTCACAGGGACACTGTCTACCATTGTTTCTATTGTCAAAAACGAAAATATTTCTAATCCTTCTATGACAATTGTTGGTGATGTCGTTTCCTTACGGGATCAAATCTCTTGGAAAGAACGCAAGCCATTGCACGGCAAGAAAGTTTTATTTGCATCTGCAACGAATAAAACAAGTTCAATGAAGCAAAAGTTACAAGAAGCCGGTGCAGAAATATATCAAATTCCTACTTTCAAAAAGGTAGAATACACATTAACACTTGAACAAATCAATGAAATTTTTAACGTTAATCGTCTTGTTTTTTGTTCAGCTGAAAGTGTAGAAATATTGATGCAATCATGTAGTAAACACCAAAAAGATATTCGTTCTTTACAAGCGCAACTACAACATATGAACGTTGCCACTCAAGAAAAACTTATGCAATATGGGCTACTAAGTAAACAAGCAGAGTTCTCTTCCAATACAACAGTTTATTTAGGACGAAACATTAACCGAATTGCTTTTATACAAGAAAAAATTGGTGCTGGTTCCTATATGATGACTCATGAGTACACAATTGATCATCGCTTCGATGAAATTCATTCACGTATGCTTTCTGAATTCTCATGGGATAGCATTGTATTTGAAGGTCGTGCTTCTATTGATACGTTTCTAGCAGAAATAAAACGCCTTGGCTTTATCAATATTCTTACTCTCCCATTCTCGTATACCGACGTTCCAACTTTATACTATGCAAATAAAGTTGGGTTTCATAACGTAGATCATCAATTACAAGAAACTCTTATGAAGAAAGACATGGTGAGACAATGAAAGGAATTGTATATGTTGGACATGGGAGCCGGCTACAAGAAGGTAATGAACAATTCATTCAATTTATTCAATCTGTTATGAAAGAGCGAAACGAAAGAATTCAAAAAATAGCTTTTCTAGAACTAACGACACCTACTATTTCGGATGCAGTTACAGAAACGATAATAGAGGGAGTAACTGAAATAATGATTGTACCTGTTTTATTATTTGCAGCAGCTCACTATAAACGTGATATTCCTTTTGAAATAGAACAACTACAAAAGAAATATCCACAAATAACATTTTCAGTTGTACCTCCTTTTAGTACACATCCACATATGGTGGAACTTGTAGTGAAAAGAATACGTGAAGCTATGCCAATGCAAAATAGTAGTATTTTACTCGTAGGACGAGGCAGTAGTGATACACAACCGATACATGAGTTACAACTAATCGGAGCAGCTGTCGAACGAAAACTTGGTATGCCAGTATCCTGTTCCTTTTTAACGAAAGGAACTCCCTCTTTTACTGCCGAGCTCAAGGATATAACATCGACTGCGTCCCATGTATATGTCATGCCATACCTTCTCTTTACCGGATTATTACTTCAAAAAATTGAATTGCATACAAAAAAATATAATCATGTTACGACTTGTAACTGTCTTCAGTTTGATACATATATGAAACTAACATTGTTAGAACGAATGGAGGAATGCATATATGTATAACATGTACCCTCTTATGTTTAATCTACAAAATAAAGTCGTTGTTATCATTGGTGGAGGTAAAATTGCATATCGAAAAGCGTCTGGATTAAAAGATACAGGCGCTTTCGTCACTGTTGTCAGCCCAGAAATTTGCGAGGAAATGAAGGAACTTTCTTATATTACTTGGAAGCAAAAAGCTTTTAGTAATGATGATATTAAAGATGCTCACCTTATTTATGCAGCTACAAATCAACACGCTGTAAATATGATGGTCAAACAGGCCGCTCATGATTTCCAGTGGGTTAACGTTGTAAGTGATGGTACAGAATCATCTTTTCACACACCTGGCGTTATAAGAAATAATGAATATGTTGTCACTATTTCAACTTCTGGTAAAGATCCATCATTTACGAAGCGTTTGAAGCAAGAACTAACATCTATATTGCCTAAACTTATAAAAAAGATTTCTCGTACACATAAATTGTAATCTATTTCTTAGTTAAAATAGTAATTACCTTTGGACAAACGTTTTTTAGGGGACGTTTGTTCTTTTTGTTGTAGTTCCGTTCTTTTATTTCACAAGTAATCTATGAAGAAAATAAATGGTGTTTGCAACTTGTAAACAAATAAATTTCATGACAAGTGTAACATTACGAGCAACTCTTTCTATTCAGTTTTTATATTGGATATTCATTCAACCAAATTAGCGCTTGTTCATAATCATCAAAAAACTCCACGGATTCTTTTGTATTGGATTGTTGTAAATACTTCAGTATCTCTCCTTCTTCAAGAAGAAATGCAATTGCCTTACTATGATTCAAAATGGTTTCATTGAAGAACTTATCTTTCCATACTTTTTGAACAGAAAAATGATTTGGGGTATACCCTTTTCTATCCACCAACACTTTGTATTTCCGACCCTCAGAAATAAATTGCTGACAAACCTGCTCAAAATCATTAAACCATTCATACACATCTTCTGTATTAATCTGGCCAATTAGATGGGTAACAATCAAATCTCCTGAAACTATTGTGCTGATATTCTGTTTACTCAACTTTTAATCATCTCCCTTAGTGGCAATTATGCATAAAATTCTTACTTGACACTCCCACCCCATCGCTATCACCCTAAGCTCATATAACTTTAATTATAAGCGAGATTGTGTCTTTTTTTCGCCAGTCTATATGTAAATACTTTAAAGATTTCCATACGAAATAAACCCTAATAAGTTTCTTTTTTTGAATTAAATCACTAGATTTTGAAACATGGTACAATTGTAAACGACACCCAATATATGAAAGACTGCTTTCTTCTCATATCTATAGGACTTCTGTCCATCATTTACCGCCTCAAATCTTTTCGTTTTTGCACGTATATTCAAAACAAAATATATGATAAATAAATAACGACAGTTACTGTAATAATGCTGAAAATTGTTGAAAATAAAACGATTTGTGCATGTAATTCAGGCTCTATTTGATATTCCATAGCAATGGTTGATGTATTTCTTGAAGTAGGAAAAGAACTTGCAATAAATAACGATTGTGCAACAATACCATCGATGTTTAGTATGTATATTACAGCAAGTGCTAATAATGGTCCCATCAGTAACCTTCCAATTAAAGCCCATGTTATGACTCGATGGAAAAAATTAAGTTTAATGTTGGATAATTGCGCCCCTAGCAATATGAGTGCTATTGCAACAAAACCATTCGCAAGCTGATTAAGAGGTAGCAAGATAGAATTAGGTATTTGAATTTTAAAAGATTGAAAGAGAACCCCTAATACGAGCGCATGAAATACAGGCAGTCTTAGAAATGATTGAATAATACCTCCGATTGTTTTTGTTGCTGATAGTAAGTTATATATCCCATATGAATAAGTTAAAAGATTCTGGAAAATCACAATAAAAATCTGAATGGAAACCCCCACTGGATTGTGACTGAAAATCAATTGACTTACTGGTAACCCATAATTACCGGAATTCATTAACGAAATGCTATTTTTTAGAGCTGCACTTTCTCCTTTTTCTAACTTTAATGTTTTTGAAATGAAATGACTTACTATGATCAGACTCAGACTATAAAGCATTAAATAGTATATTATTTG
>NZ_JBNLYE010000163.1:0-9119 GCF_050172095.1 Bacillus sp. GMs2/2 | reverse complement strand
TGTAAATACAGCTCTTTTTTATTGCAAAAAATCCCTTGCCGAATTGGCAAGGGATTTTAGTTTTAAATTATTTTGTTTGTTTAGAAGTTGATTTGGCTTCTTTTGCATTCACTTTACTTCTTGTTCCTAGCATAACTAAATAGCATAGTACGGCAAACAAGCAAGAAATGAATAGAGAATGTAACAATGCCATCGCTAAACTAGCGTTTGTAAATACAACTAAAACTCCTACTACAGCTTGAAGTGTAACAAGGATAAATGAAATAATCCATCCCCAATATACTACAGGTTGCTGCTTGTAATGGCGAATAGCGAGAATCATCGCGTATAGTATCCAGGCGAAAATTAACATCGCTGCAACTCTATGGCCCATTTGAACCCATTCATGTAGTTGAGTTGGCATAGGTCTGTTTTTGCTACATAAAGGAAAGTCTGGACAGGCTAAGCTAGCTCGTTCGTGACGTACTAAAGCACCTGTGTAGACGACGATATAACTGTAAATTGTTACACCATAAATATGAAATTTCATTTTTTTGTCCATAATAAGTGAACGTGCATCAAATTTTTGGTCAATTTCAAAGATAAGACACGTTAATAAGATGACAGAAGCAAATGAAATTAAGGAAATACCGAAATGGATAGCAAGTACAGCTGGCATTTGTCCCCAAACAACTGCTGCTGCTCCCATTAATGCTTGTGCAACTAAAAATACGAAGGATAAAATTGCTAACGTTTTTGTTTCACGCACATGTTTATAATATTTCCAGGACAAAATACAAAGTAGAGTGACAAGAATTCCAGCTGATCCTGATGTTAATCGGTGGCTAAGTTCAATAATAGTTTCCATTGATAAATTAGATGGAACAAATTCACCGTTACAAAGTGGCCATGATTTACCACAACCTTGACCAGAACCTGTTTTTGTAACTAAAGCGCCTCCTAATAAAACTATTAATAAATCAAGGCTTGTAATGACTGCTAACCATTTAATAAAGCGTTGCAATCTCTTTCACCATCTTTCTGCTATGAAGTTATTGCGAAATATTTTCATTCCATTATGTATAGAATAAAACGCGCTAGTTCCTATGATATATAAAAAATAATAAAATAGCAAAGAAATGGAGGGGGAAGGAAAGGGAGAGAAAATAGGTGTAAAAACAGGGTTCGCAAGGAAAATTTTGGGTGAAAAATAGGCTATTTTGAAAAGAAATGGGGAGAATACGTGTTAAATAGGACAAAATAGTTTATTATAGAAGGTAACATCATGTTATGATAAGGACAAGTCAGAATGAAGTTTTTTATATTCGACACAAAAAGTTCATGTTTTCTTCACAAAATGTTCGGGAAATATGATTTAATATATTGGAGTATGGGCGTAGATTAGTAGTAGAATGGGTTAACAATGTTTCTACTGTAATAATATTGCTATATAGAAGCGAATTATTTCATTTGAAATATGCGCAAAAAGAAAGATGAAAGTTTTAAGAGGGGGTTAGAGTGATGAACCATGCAACAAGTGAGCTGCATGATGAGTCCGCTGTTACAAGTGTACCGGAAACAACTCGGTTACAAGATTTAAAAGCACTCGTTAAAATGGGGATTGTAAACTCAAATACACTTACTGTATTTACAGGATTTTGGTTGGCATTACACTTTAATGGATTAAGTGTAATGGACAATCTGGATAAGTTATTCTTTACAATCGTTGGTTCTGGATTAGTTATGGCAGGGGTATGTTGTTTAAACAACTACATTGATCGAGACATCGATCCATTAATGGAAAGAACAAAGACCCGTCCAACGGTTACTGGAAAGTATAAACCAGGATTTGCACTTACATTTGGACTAGTCATATTACTTCTTGGTTTTGTATTTTTATTATTAACAACACCAATGGCAGTCTTAATGGGATTTATTGGTGCTTTCACATATGTTGTTCTATATAGTTTATGGACAAAGAGAAAGTATACACTAAATACTGTTGTAGGGAGTATATCTGGTGCAGTTCCTCCTATAATTGGATGGGCAGCAATCGATCCATCTTTAGGCCATCCAATTGCTTGGATGTTATTTTTAATTATGTTTATTTGGCAAATCCCACATTTCCTTGCATTAGCAATGAAACGTGTTGATGAATATCGAAATGCAGGAATTCCAATGCTTCCTGTAGTTCATGGATTTGAAATTACGAAACGCCAAATTATGATTTGGACAGTATGTTTATTACCACTACCATTTTATATGAGTGGACTAGGGATAACATTTATGGTAATTGCAACACTGCTTAACATCGGATGGATCGTTTTAGGATTTTATGGCTTCCGTAAGAAAGATGACATCAAATGGTCCGTGCAAATGTTTGTTTATTCCCTAAATTATTTAACAATCTTATTTGTATCAATGATTGTAGTTACATTCTTCTAAGACAACGACATAATTGGATTTCTTTACGTTGAGATTTACTTTACTTAACTATAAAGTACAATCTAATTCACAAGGAAAGTGGGGGTTGTTTGTATGAAGAAACAGTGGCGACTGCTTTCGTTCGTTTCACTGCTGGCTTTACTGTTAGGGGGATGCGGTAAAGCCTTTCAATCTACTTTAATTCCGCAAGGAGAAGTAGCAAAAATGCAATATGATTTACTTCTACTGGCAAGTGCAATCATGGTAGGAGTAGTACTAGTAGTTACTATTATTTTCTTATATGTAATTGTGCGTTTCCGACAAAAGAGAGGTCAGGAAGATTATATTCCAGAGCAAGTTGAAGGGAATCACAAGCTAGAAATTATATGGACAGTTATTCCGATTATTCTTTTACTAATCTTAGCTGTTCCAACAGTTACATATACATTCAAACTTGCTGATGTAAGTGCGATGGAGAAAAAGAATATTGATAAAGATACTATCGTTGTTGATGTAACAGCGAATCTTTATTGGTGGGAATTTTCTTATAAATCAGAAAAGATAGTAACTTCGCAAGATTTGGTCATCCCCACAGGTAAGAAAGTGTATTTAAATTTGAAGGGTGCCGATATTAAACACTCATTTTGGGTTCCATCTTTAGCAGGGAAAATGGATACAAATACAGACAATGTGAACAAAATGTGGTTAAAGGCAGATAAATCGGGCACTTATAATGGTTTTTGTACAGAATTTTGCGGTCCATCACATTCTTTAATGCAATTTAAAGTGAAAGCTTTAGATGAAAGCGAGTACAAAAAATGGCTTGCTGATATGAAGAAGATTGATGGAAAGAAAGAAGTAGCTTCAACAAAGGCGCAAGAGGGCCAAGAAATATTTAATAAAAGCTGTATTGGTTGTCACGCAGTTGGATCTAATGATAGTAGACCACCTTCCGCTCGTATCGCACCAAACTTAGCAAACTTTGCGGATCGCGATATGGTTGCCGGTATTGCCGAAAACAATGAAGAAAACTTAAAAAAATGGCTGAAAGATCCTGAAAATATGAAGCCAGGAAACAAAATGACTGGCAAATATGGCAACTTAACGGATGATCAAATTGATGCATTAAATGCATACTTACAAACGTTAAAAGTTGAAAAGTAAAGAGGGACTATTCGCGAAGGGGAGGTTGAAAACGTGAGTTCTGTAGCAAAAAAACAGGGGATGGGTGTTGTCATATGGGATTATTTAACGACAGTAGACCATAAAAAGATTGCCATTCTCTATTTAATTGCAGGTGGATTGTTTTTTGTAATAGGCGGAATAGAAGCTCTATTTATTCGCCTTCAATTAGCGATTCCTAACAACGCTTTTCTTGTTGGGGATGCTTATAATCAAGTATTAACGATGCACGGTACAACAATGATTTTCCTCGCAGCTATGCCACTCGTGTTTGCATTTATGAACGCCGCTGTACCACTTCAAATTGGTGCACGTGATGTAGCGTTCCCGTTTTTGAATTCACTCGGATTTTGGTTATTTTTCTTTGGTGGAGTATTTTTAAATTTAAGTTGGTTTTTAGGTGGAGCACCTGATGCAGGATGGACATCTTATGCATCTTTAGCTTTAGCCTCTAAAGGTCATGGTGTTGATTTCTATGTACTCGGCTTGCAAATCTCAGGTATTGGTACATTAATTGGAGGAATTAACTTCCTTGTAACCATTATTAATATGCGCGCGCCAGGAATGACGTATATGCGTATGCCGATGTTTACATGGACAACATTTGTAACATCTTCGCTTATATTATTCGCTTTTCCGCCGTTAACTGTAGGATTAGGACTTTTAATGTTAGATCGTTTATTTGGAACAAGTTTCTTTAATCCGGCATTGGGCGGGAATACAATTATATGGGAGCATTTATTCTGGATTTTCGGTCATCCAGAAGTATACATTCTTATACTCCCAGCTTTCGGAATATTCTCAGAAATCTTCGCAACATTTTCGAAAAAACGATTGTTTGGTTATTCATCGATGGTGTTTGCGACTGTATTAATTGGATTTTTAGGATTTATGGTATGGGCGCACCATATGTTTACTGTTGGACTTGGTCCGGTTGCTAATGCTATTTTCTCAGTTGCAACAATGGCGATTGCGGTTCCGACTGGTATCAAAATATTCAACTGGCTCTTTACAATGTGGGGTGGAAGTATTCGTTTTACGACACCAATGATGTGGGCAGTAGCTTTCATTCCATCATTCGTAATGGGTGGAGTTACAGGGGTTATGCTAGCATCTGCACCAGCTGATTATCAATTTCATGATAACTATTTCGTAGTAGCGCATTTTCATTATGTAATCGTTGGCGGTGTTGTATTTGGTTTACTTGCAGGAGCTCATTATTATTGGCCACTGATGTTTAATAAAGTATTAAATGAAACATTAGGAAAGATAACGTTTTGGCTATTCTTTATCGGCTTCCATTTAACGTTCTTTATTCAGCATTTCCTTGGCTTGATTGGTATGCCACGCCGTTACTACACATATCTTGAAGGGCAAGGGTTGGAAATGGGGAATATGATTAGTTCTATCGGAGCGGTGTTTATGGCTCTTGGAACGATTGTTCTTCTATTCAATGTAATTAAAACGACAGTATCAAAAGAAAAAGCTGGTCGTGATCCGTGGGATGCACGTACATTAGAATGGACAATGCCAGCACCGACACCAGAATATAACTTTAAACAATTACCATTTGTTCGCGGATTAGATCCGTTTTGGATTGAAAAACGTGAAGGTAATAAAGAGATGACAGCAGCGGAACCAGTTGGTGATATTCATATGCCAAATCCTTCGTTTTCACCATTTGTTATTTCTTTCGGATTGTTTATAGCGGCATTTGGTGCGATGTATATGCAGGGCGGAAAAGATAAGTTCTGGTTATTAGTAGCAATTATTGGTTTAATCATTACATTTGGCGCAATGTTCCTACGTTCAGTAATTGATGATCATGGGTATCATATTCATAAAGAAGATTTAGAGGATAAGGGGGGCAAGGCATAATGCATGTAGATGAAAAGTTAACGAATGAAACATTTCCAGCAGAGCCTGAAAAAGCAACCCTTGAAGGGAAAAATAAGTTTGTCGGTTTTTGGTTATTTCTTGGAGGCGAAACAGTGTTGTTCGCTTCCTTATTCGGCACATATTTAGCGTTAAAGAATTCTACAAATGGTGGACCAACATCTCAAGAGATGTTCCAAATGCCACTCGTTTTCATTATGACGATGCTTTTATTAACGAGTAGCTTAACGAGTGTATATGCGATGTATCACATGAAAAACTTTAACTTTAAGAAAATGCAGCTTTGGTTACTAGTAACAGTATTGCTAGGTTTAGGGTTTTTAGGATTTGAGATATATGAGTTTTATCATTATACACATGAATTTAAGCATACTATGAGAAGTAGTGCATTTGGCTCTGCGTTTTATGCTCTTGTTGGTACACATGGACTCCACGTATTGTTTGGGTTATGTTGGATTTTAACATTAATCTTTAGAAATGCGAAGAGAGGTCTAAATTTATACAATGCACCGAAGTTTTATGTTGCATCGATTTATTGGCACTTTATTGACGTAGTTTGGGTGTTTATTTTCACTGTAGTATATTTAATGGGAATGGTGGGATAAACAATGGCGATAAAGCAAACGAATAATCCTAAAGTTGATCTTGTTTATCGGAAGAGAAAAAGTGCGGAGGAAATGAGGCATCAAGTTATTACGTTTGCATTAATGATTTTTTTAACATTAGTTGCATTTGTAGCAGTGGCGTATCCAAAAACTTTTAGTCCGATTTTCTCTGTACCGTTTATTTTACTATTAGCAGTGGTACAAGTAATTTTTCAATTGTATTATTTTATGCATATGAGTCATAAAGGACATGAAGCAGCAAGTTTCTTTCTTTACTCTGGTCTGCTAATAGGGTTAATTACAATTTTAGCTTTTATGACAATCGTGTGGATTTGAAAAGTGAAAAATAAGGGAGCTTGTGTTGTCACAGCTCCCTCTTCATATTATGAGATAACCTTACGAAGGTAGGTGTGAAAATGAGTAACTTGTGGATATTTGGTTTTCAGGCTTTATGGAGTCCTATCTTTTTATTATTTATGCTTTCGATTCTTATTGGGTACTTCTTAATTATTGGGCCATATAGAATGCGATTTGAAAATGCGACGAAGGTAAGTAAGAAGCAAATTTTTTATTTTACGACTGGTATTGTTCTTTTGTATTTTGTAAAGGGAGGGCCTATTGATTTAATTGGCCATATTATATTTAGTGCTCATATGTTTGAAATGGCAGTCATGTATATTGCAGTTCCGCCGTTACTGTTGCTTGGTATACCAATTTGGTTATATCGTTACATTACTTCTTTTAAGTTCGTTCAAATTATATTAAATGCATTTGCTAAACCACTTATTGCGTTGTTTGTATTTAACGGCCTGTTTTCTTTTTATCATTTACCAGTTGTTTTTGATACAGTAAAACAAAGTCAAATAGCTCATCCTATTTGTCTCGCTATATTGTTTTTTACAGCAATCATGATGTGGTGGCCGATGTTAAATCCATTACCAGAATATCAAACGTTAAGTGATATAAAGAAACTTGGGTATATGTTTGCTAACGGTATATTATTAACGCCTGCTTGTGCGTTAATCATTTTTGCGACAGCGCCGTTATTTGCAACGTATACGGATCCGGCTGCTTGGATGAAAGCGATGGAACTATGTGTACCAGCGGGCACTTTATCGGATTTAAATATAACGGGACCAGAATTTTTGCACTGGATGCCAGTCGTACAAGACCAGCAAACTGGTGGTATCATAATGAAAATTGTCCAGGAAATAGTGTACGGTACAATTATAGGCTATGTATTCTTTAGATGGGCACGTAGAGAACGTGAAAAGGATAAGGAGCAGTTGCAACAATTGCCGCCGTATTTACAGACTAAGTAAAAAAGTGTATGGGATTCCATGCGCTTTTTCTTTTTAGTTTTAGTTACCTTAAAAAGATTGAATTTTCTAACTTTTTATGTTAAGTTAGTGTAGGCGTGTACTAAAAGTGGAGATGAAATTTACTACTAGCTTTCATGCGTAATAATTCCATATGTAGTGCAAGTTTTTTAGAGAGTTGCAAATATATATTGTTATCTTTAATAAACACGAACTATTTTAAGGGGGAGTTTAAATGGGTAGTAGTGGAAGTATGGTAAAGCCGATTAGTGGTTTTTTGACAGCACTAATTCAATATCCAGTACCAGTAGTAGAATCGCGTGCAGACATTGATAAACAAATTCAACAAATCATAAAAACAATTCATTCGACCAAATCAGGTTACCCTGGTTTAGAATTGATAGTATTTCCTGAATATAGTACACAAGGGCTCAATACAAAAAAATGGACTACAGAAGAATTTTTATGCACAGTGCCTGGGCCAGAAACAGACTTATTTGCTGAGGCATGTAAAGAATCTAAAGTATATGGTGTTTTTTCAATAATGGAGAAAAATCCTGATGGTGGAGAGCCATATAATACAGCAGTTATTATTGATCCACAAGGTGAAATGATTTTGAAGTATCGTAAGCTAAATCCTTGGGTGCCAGTCGAGCCTTGGAAAGCTGGAGATTTAGGCTTACCTGTTTGTGATGGACCTGGAGGAAGTAAATTAGCTGTTTGTATTTGTCATGATGGCATGTTCCCTGAAGTAGCTCGTGAAGCAGCCTATAAAGGTGCAAATGTCTTAATTCGTATTTCTGGATATAGTACACAAGTTAGTGAACAATGGATGCTAACCAATCGTTCAAATGCATGGCAAAATTTAATGTATACATTATCGGTAAACTTAGCGGGTTATGATGGTGTATTTTATTACTTTGGTGAAGGACAAGTATGTAACTTTGATGGGACTACTTTAGTACAGGGTCATCGAAATCCGTGGGAGATTGTTACTGCTGAAGTATATCCAGAACTAGCAGATCAGGCTAGATTAGGATGGGGATTGGAAAATAATATATATAATCTAGGTTCAAGAGGATATGTAGCAACTCCTGGTGGGGTGAAAGAAAATCCATATACGTTTGTAAAAGATTTAGCTGAAGGTAAATATAAGGTTCCTTGGGAAGATGAGATTAAAGTAAAAGATGGATCTATTTATGGATATCCAGTAAAAAAAACGATTCATTCTTAGGGAAGGGAAATAAAACAAGCGCATCATATTGATGCGCTTGTTTTTGTTAATCAATAATTTGAAATTCTTTTAACTCTTTTTCGACATTTTGTAGGAGTTGTTCGCTTTTTTGAAGTACATTCGTTGGGAAAGTCTCATCATCACCATATTCAACGCCGTGAGGATAATAATGTTTTCCTAATAAGGGGGGGAGTAGTTTTACTTCAGCGTGTCTACTGCCAATGTCACCTTCAACAGCAACTCCTTGCACTCGTAAATAATAAACATCCTTTAATATTTCAAATTTATAATCGTATGTAACTCGTTCATAATCCCACTGTCCGGCAAGTACGAAGTGGTTGTTTTCCATGATTTCAGTTAAAAGAGTTAATTCAACGACGGCTCCATTAAATTTCGTATTTGTAAATTGCATATAATACCTCCTTTTTTAATGTTACACCATTATTTTTATAATAGTATGAATAATAAGAAAGTGCAATT
>NZ_JBNLYE010000162.1:0-9090 GCF_050172095.1 Bacillus sp. GMs2/2 | reverse complement strand
GAGTTCTTTTTTGTTTATCATACTATTTTATGAAACAAGTTAACTCTTTATATTGTGTTTTGTATAGAAATTTCTGATAATATATAAGTAGAACTTGAAAACAAAGGGGAGAAATAATCATGAAACTAGTCGTTATTAACGGTACACCAAGAAAATTTGGTAGAACTCGCGTGGTGGCAAAATATATTGCGGATCAATTTGAAGGGGAATTATATGATTTAGCAATTGAGGAGTTACCTTTATACAATGGAGAAGAGTCGCAACGTGATTTAGAGGCAGTAAAAAAATTAAAAACGTTAGTGAAAGCTGCGGATGGGGTTGTATTATGTACACCAGAATATCATAATGCGATGAGCGGTGCGCTGAAAAACTCTTTAGATTACTTAAGTAGTAGTGAATTTATTCATAAACCAGTTGCATTGTTAGCGGTTGCTGGTGGCGGTAAAGGTGGAATAAATGCATTAAACAGCATGCGAACGGTCGCTAGAGGTGTTTATGCAAATGCAATTCCAAAACAAGTTGTGCTTGATGGATTACATGTGCAAGATGGTGAACTTGGGGAAGATGCAAAACCATTAATTCATGATGTAGTTAAAGAATTAAAAGCATATATGAGCGTATATAAAGAGGTGAAAAAACAACTAGGAGTGGAGTGATATGTCCTCACTTTATCATGATTCTCGCTTGTATTACATTCTAGGAGCCAATAGTCTATCTGCTATTGGTTCCGGAATTGTTATGATAACGATTCCTTGGCTGTTAATTAAAGAGAGTGGAGGAGAGACAACATTTGGTTATGTTTCTATCATTGCAACCCTCATTATGTTTTTATTAACACCATTCATTGGGCAAAGTATTGATCGTTTTTCAAGAAAATCTTTATTGCTATGTAACGAAGGAATCGGAATAGCCGTAATCGGAATAATGGCTATATGGGGATTTGCTGGGCAACCTTATCATTCTATTCACTATATTCTTATTTATATAGCCGGATCATTCTACTATTTATTATTTTATCCTACAATATTTGCGTTCAACCAAGAGATATTTCAAGCAGAACATTATAAAAGTTTAAGTGGAACGATGGAAATACAAGGACAGTTAACACAAGTTATTTCTGGAGCGGCCGCGAGCTTCTTAATTGAAATTGTATCTTTGAAGTGGATTTTGTTAGTAGACATGTTAACTTTTGCTGGAGCATTTTTTCTTTTCTTATGTATACCGTACGTAAAGAAAAAAGAAGTGAAAAGAAAAATAACATTTAAGAAGCAATTGTTTGAAGGAATTCACTTTATGAAAAAACGTCCTAAGCTCTTTTGGTTCTTACTGGCCACTTATATGCCGTTTATAGGTGTTATGATGGCAAATTATTTAATACCAGTTTATATTTCAGATATACTTAAAGCCAATGCCTCTGTATACGCAATAGAGGGGATGATGTACGGTGTCGGAGCGGTTGTTGCAGGAATCTGTATTCCACTCATAATGAAATATGTAAAAACAGAAGTTTCAATCGTTATGACGATGTTCATTTATGTAATTTCAATTACCGCAATGATTATTGAACCTTCCGTAATTTTCTTATATGGACTTGCAATTTTTCAAGCAGTTGGAAATGCGGGTACAAGAGTGGCGAGAAATGTATTGATGATGGAGGAAATTCCAAACGAAGTAATGGGACGTGTAGACAGCTTATTTCGCCTAATTGGTACTGGAATACGAATTGTATTATTAATGCTGTTTACAGCGGGTGTATCTAAAGCCGGAGTAATGCTTCCGTTTTACGTATTAAGCTGCATATTGATCTTCTCATTAGGAATCGCTATTTATTATGTACTATCACAACGTAAAGTAGCGGCGAATGTTTCTAATAAATCAATCGTTTAAAAAAACACTTCTGCCGCCCTTTCTTTTTCTGTATAATAAAAAGAAAGGGAGTGCAAACTTATTTATGAACAAATGGATCTTTCTTATCATTTTATTATTACCGCCACTATACATCATTTATATGACGTTTAGAATGAACAAAGTTGCTCGTGAAAAGTTGAGCTATCACTCTCCGTACGTTCTTATACTGGGTGCAAAGTTATTTGGAGATAGACCGTCTTTATCTCTTCAAAATCGTTTGGATGTAGCGTTGGAGTATTTATTTTCCCATCCTGAAGCGAAAGTAATTGTTTCAGGTGGTCAAGGAGAAGATGAAGATATACCGGAAGCTCACAGCATGAGAAACTATTTAATGGCGCGCGGTATAGATGAGAGTCGTATTTTAATAGAAGATCAATCTACAAATACGTATGAAAACTTAAAGTTTAGTATGGATTTATATAATGTGAAACATGCGGTAGTTGTAAGTAATACGTATCATTTATATCGAACGAAAATAATTGCAAAGCGTTTAGGCATGAAGATGGAGGCACTAGCTGCTGAAACACCAATTCGTTCTAAGAGAAAAATGTATGTTCGCGAATATGCTGCTATTATGAAAACAATATTGTTCGACCGTTAGAGCTCAAATGTGAGCTCTTTTTTAATTTAAAAGCGTATCATTTGAAATGAATGCCATATTCCATCAAAATAAAGGAAACAACAGTAAAGGAGTTGTATTTGTGATTCAATTTAATCATGTGTCAAAATCGTATGAAGATGGCACGAAAGCAGTGGATTCATTGCATTTAGAAATTAAAAAGGGAGAATTTTTTGTTCTTATCGGTCCGAGTGGTTGCGGGAAAACCACGACAATGAAGATGATTAATCGTTTAATCGAAACGACTGAAGGATCGATTTTAATCGATGGAAAAGATATTCAACAATATAATATAAACGAATTACGTTGGGATATAGGATACGTGTTGCAACAGATTGCTTTGTTTCCTCATATGACAATCGCTGAAAATATTGCAGTTGTTCCTGAAATGAGGCAATGGAGCAAAAAAGAAATTAAAGCACGCGTCGATGACTTGTTACATATGGTTGGATTAGAGCCGGATATATATCGAGATCGTATGCCTGATGAATTGTCAGGAGGACAAAAACAACGTGTCGGTGTCGTGCGAGCATTAGCCGCAAACCCGAAAATCGTTCTTATGGATGAACCATTTAGTGCGTTAGATCCATTAAGTAGGGAACAGCTTCAGAAGGATATTGTACAGTTGCAAAAAAAGATTCAAAAAACAATCGTGTTCGTAACACATGATATGCAAGAAGCATTATCACTTGGAGATCGCATTTGTATTATGAAAGAAGGAAAAGTTGTTCAACTAGATACACCAGAAGGAATTATACATAATCCGAAAAATGAATTTGTAGAGGAGTTCATTGGAAATCATGGGCGAACTTGGTATGAGGGGAAAAGTGTAGCAGATGTATTGCCACTTGATCAAAGTGTGCAATTAGAAGGGCAGGCGCTATCATTACATTCTTCCTTACAAGAAGCACTAGTTCGTGTGCGTGATGAAGAGGTCGTTCCAGTTGAAGAAAACGGTCAATATATTGGAGCGTTAACAAGTCGTCATATTGTCAATTACATTGTTGAACAAATGAAGGAAAGAGGCTAAACAGTGACTAATTTTATACAAACGTTCCAAGAACGAAAAATAGAATTACTAACTGCATTAAGTGAGCATTTACAAATATCGCTTATTTCATTATTTTTTGCAGTAATTATAGCAGTGCCACTTGGCATCTTATTAACAAGAAAAGAACGAATGGCTGAATTTATAATAGGAACTTCTGCAGTAATGCAGACAGTGCCATCACTTGCATTGCTTGGACTCTTAATTCCGTTAGTAGGAATCGGAAAACTTCCAGCGATTATCGCATTAGTTGTGTATGCACTATTACCTATTTTACGAAATACATATACAGGAATAAGGGAATTAGATGAATCTCTAATAGAAGCCGCGAAAGCTATGGGGATGAATAGTTGGAGAAGATTGTGGAAGGTAGAACTTCCTCTTGCATTGCCTATTATTATGGCCGGTATTCGTACAGCGATGGTATTAATTGTTGGAACGGCTACATTAGCAGCTCTCATTGGTGCTGGTGGGCTCGGTAAGCTGATATTATTAGGTATAGATCGAAATGATCATGCACTTATCATTTTAGGGGCCGTACCAGCCGCGTTACTCGCTTTATTCTTTGATATAGTACTTCGCATACTTGAACGACCGAAACGCTCTTCTAAGCGTGTTATATTGACGATATGTATTGTTTGTATAATGATTGCTTCTCCACTTCTTTGGAGTACCGAAAAGAAAGATATTGTTATTGCGGGCAAACTTGGATCAGAACCTGAAATTTTAATTCAAATGTATAAGCAGCTTATTGAACAAGATACAGATTTACACGTACAATTAAAACCAGGTCTTGGGAAAACAGCATTTGTATTTGAAGCGTTGAAATCAGGGGAAGTAGATATATACCCAGAATTTTCAGGAACAGCTTTATCTACTTTCGTGAAAGAAGAACCAAAGAGTACAAATCGTGATGAAGTATATGAGCAGGCTCGCGTTGGAATGGAAAAGAAATATAATATGATTATGTTGAAGCCAATGGAGTATAACAATACATATGCACTAGCCATGCCGAAAAAAATAGCAGATCAAAAGAATATAAATACAATTTCTGATTTAGGGAATGTTGCGCAGGAAGCCAAAGTAGGATTTACATTGGAATTTGCTGATCGTGAAGATGGTTATAAAGGAATGCAAAAATTATATAACTATAAGTTCTCGAATGTTAAAACGATGGAGCCGAAGCTGCGTTATAGCGCAATTGAATCTGGAGATGTTAACGTAATTGATGCATATTCAACAGATAGTGAATTGGAGCAATACGGACTGAAAGTGCTAAAAGATGATAAAGGGTTATTCCCACCTTATCAAGGAGCACCATTATTAAGAAAAGAAACGTTACAGAAATATCCTGAACTTGAAAAGGTATTAAATAAATTATCTGGAAAGATTACAGATGAAGAAATGCGAAAAATGAATTATGAAGTTAACGTAAATGGTAAAAGTAGTGAAGAAGTCGCAAAACAATTTTTACAAAAAGAGAATTTACTTCGTTAAATTTACAAAAAATATACAAATTTATATGTTTGAAATGACCGTTCATTACAAAATGAGCGGTTTTTTTTGTGCATACTTATACATTTTTTCAAAAAAGTATTCCATTTTTGCTCATTTTCTTTTAGAATAAGTAATGTTTTCCTGAAAAAATATAAGAGAAACGTCTATTAGAGAAAAAGGTGACTTTAATAGTTGAACGAACATAACACCTAGAATGACAGATGGGGTGGTACAAATAGAAAAGAAGTTAGGATTTTTTCCATTAATCGCATTAGTAGTTGGAACAATGGTTGGTGGCGGTGTTTTTAGTTTACCGCATGATTTAGCAGTAGGAGCAAACAGTGGTGCAATAATAATTGGCTGGTGTATTACAGCGATGGGAATGATTCCCCTTGCGCTCGTATATCAAACGTTAGCAAGACAAAAACCGGAACTTGAAGGTGGAATTTATAGTTATGCACGTGCTGGTTTTGGTGAATATATTGGATTTAATAGTGCTTGGGGATATTGGCTAGCAGGAATCTTAGGTAATGTCGCAACAATTATGTTACTGTTTAGTACATTAGGTTATTTCTTTCCAATTTTCAAAGGAGGAAATAATGTTGCGTCTATCGTTGGGGCATCACTTTTATTATGGACACTTCATTTTCTAATTTTATTTGGGATCCGTGAAGCTTCTATTATGAATGTTATCGCAACAATAGGGAAGTTAGTTCCAATCGTTTTATTTATTGTTGTAATGGTAACAGCCTTTCGCTGGGACACATTTACACATGATTTTTGGGGAGAAGGAACGATCTCACTTTCCGCTATACTTGGTCAAGTGAAAAATACAATGCTTGTAACACTTTGGGTTTTCATTGGAGTTGAAGGAGCGGTTGTATTATCTGGAAGAGCGAAGAATAGTCGAGATGTTGGTAAGGCAACAGTATTGGGACTTATTTTAGTAATGTCCATTTATATTTTAATTTCTGTCCTGTCAATGGGAGCTATGACAAGAGGCGAACTTTCTGTGTTAGAAACTCCGTCAATGGGACATGTATTAGAGCACGTTGTTGGTCCATGGGGTGCAGTTGCGATTAACATCGGATTAGTTGCTTCACTTGTCGGTACATTAATTGGCTGGTTTTTACTTGTTTCTGAAATTTCTCATGTAGCAGGAAAAGATGGCGTATTTCCGAAAGTCTTTACGAAAACAAATAAAAAGCAAACACCGCACATGGCATTATGGATTTCAAATGGTGTTGCCCAAATTATATTTATCATCGTTTTGTTTTCGGAATCAACATATCAAATTATGTATTTCATTGCATCAACATCAATTTTATTACCATATTTATTATCAGCGTTATTCCAATTTAAATTAGTCATTACAAACGAGCTAAAAGACGCAAAATTAAAAAACGGAGCGTTGGCTTTAATTGCTTCTATTTACTCTGTATGGCTTCTTTATGCAGCTGGTTTAAAGAATTTACTACTCGTTTCAATTGTGTATGGAATTGGAATTATTGTTTACACGTTTGCAAGAAAAGAACAAGGGAACCGTTGCTTTGTAGGTGCAGAGAAATATGTGATGTGGGCAATTATTGTTGCGGCTATCACATCCATATATATGTTATTAACTGGAAATATAAAAATGTAAAAAGTCCTTTTTATTTAAAGGGCTTTTTTCTTTGTTTAGAGAATATTTACTACATAAGATATTCAGGAGGGATGAGAATGGAAAAAAAAGAACAGTTGTCTAGAATAATTGATTTAGCTAGTGAGTTAAGGAAAGTATTAGTGCAAGAATCTTTTTTTAATCATCATCCTGAACTGAGAGGAGTCATTGAAAATTTAGCAAGTTCTGTTGAAAATTTGGCGGAATTACAAATAAGTAAAGATGAAAACGCTGAAGATCGATTACGTTACGTACTTGCGAAAATGAAAATTGCTCATAATGCAATTTTACAAGAGAAAAAAGCATTTCCTTCTCATTAATATAAGTTTTTATTTTGAACCTGGCGGATAACGTCAGGTTTTTTATTTCTAGTTTTTCGTTTCTTTCATACACTAAGAATAGTATGAAAAAAGAAGGTGACTAAGGTGAAATTACATAAAGCTCTTCAGCCAAGTTTTATAAAACGAATGTACTATATGAGATTTTTAGGGAAATTTACAAAAGCTGAGAAAGAGAAGAGTGGAGAGAATTTCTTTGTACAATGCTTATCGCCAATACCATTCACTTTACAGGAACAATTTACAAATGAACCATATGTATTTGAAGGGTTATGTAGCAATAAAAAGAATGAAAAAATCTTTTCGGAATTAAAGAAGAGGAAATTAGAAAAGCAACTAGTAATGTTTCGTCTTTATTATGAAAGAGGAAATGTATACGTGGAGTTAATATGTACAGAAGAACCGAAAGAAATAGCAAGCAGCTATAAAATGATTCCGGCACCTAAAGTTACAAATAATAAAAAAAGAGAATCTTTAGAACGAAAACTTAGCAACGGTTATTTATCATTTCTTATGCCAAAATTTCCGAAAGACTTTGAGCCTCCCGAATTATTGTGGCACGATGGAAGACTTTACGGAAACATATCCCTAAAGTCATCAATTAGCTCAATCGCCTATTTTGAACAGAAACGTGAATGTAAATATATAAACTGCAGTGACTGGACGAAGTATGTAGAAATAGCGGTAGAAGATCAATTATATTTTGTAAGTGATTATGTGTATGAGCAATTAAAAAAACGAATGCATGAAGAAGGTAAGCTAGTTGAAGTAGAGGATATAAAAGTACAAAAAGATGAATGGGAATGGGATGAGCGTGAATCGTCTTTTTTACAGTATGTACAAAGTATGGTGCATAATAAAGGGTTATATTTGGATGAAACGGATATTTATAATTTCCATATAAGTGTAAAAACAAATATGTTAACGATTCTTGGTGGTATACCGGGCGTTGGGAAATCACGGTTTGTGCAAACTTATGCAGAAGCATTAGGGTTACAGTATGGGGAAGAGTTGGTTTGGATTCCGATTTCGCCATCGTATCAAGAACCACATGATTTACTTGGTTACCTTCATCCAAATGGTACTTTTATTGAAAGTGAAACGAAGTTAGTTAGAACGTTAATGAAGGCGAAAGAAAATCCCAATCAACTGTATATAATCGTTTTTGATGAAATGAACATGTCTTATATTGAGCATTGGTTTACTCCGTTTCTATCTGTTCTTGAACTTGAAACAAAAAATCGTATTTTAAACTTGTATGAGGGTGTACAGGACATAGAGAATTCAATTCCATCAACAATTGAAATTGGAGAAAATATTATATTTGTAGGTACTGTGAATTTTGATGAAACAACAAAAGAGCTCTCTGATCGATTATTAGATCGAACGAACCTAATAACGTTACAGAAAATTCCGTTTTGTGAGATGGACATGGAACAGGGGAAAGTCGTATTACATCCACCTTTGAAAGTAACAGCGGGAGAATTTCGGATAAATTGGATGAGAAATAAAGCGATGATTGAAGTGTTTTCTGAAGAAGAATTAGAGCTATTAGATAAGTTGCATGTCGTATTGTCATCACATGACGCGTCTAAGGGAATTTCTTTCCGATGTGCAAATGCAATTGCGACTTATTTGCAAAACATACCGTTCCAAAATAATCATACCTATATGATCAGTAGAGAAGAGGGGTTTGATTTACAAATAAAGCAACGTGTATTGACGAAAATCAGAGGGACCGAAATGATGGTTGGGCCTTTACTTTCTGAAGAAGCAAAAAGGGGGGCGACCTTAGTACCTCTTTTGCAATCTGCACTTGCAAACAGAGTATCTACATTTGAACACTCTTTAGCATATATACGAGAAAAACGTAGAGAACTGGAGCTGTATGGATATGCAAAATGAAGGGCGTTACGAAACAAAAATCGTTGATACGAATGAAACGCTCCCTTTTGTATTAAAGTTAATCATTGGAAATGAGGGGAAAGGAGATTATATTTTATTAAATCGTCTTTGTACA
>NZ_JBNLYE010000161.1:0-9252 GCF_050172095.1 Bacillus sp. GMs2/2 | reverse complement strand
ATTTTCTTTAAAGCGAGTAATTAATTGCTCATAATCTTCTTTATGTTTTAATTCTACTCCGACTAATGCTGGACCATTTTCCTTATTATGTTTCTTAATATACTCAAAACGAGTAATATCATCTTCTGGCCCTAATCCTTTATCAAGAAATTCTCTTAACGCGCCTGAACGCTGTGGGAATTCAATGATGAAATAATGCTTTAACCCTTCATAAATGAGAGATCGTTCTTTCATTTCTTGCATTCTATCAATGTCATTATTTCCACCACTTAATGTGCATACAACTGTTTTATCTTTAATTTCATCCCTGTATAAATCAAGTGCTGCAATAGAGAGTGCACCAGCCGGTTCAGCTACAATCGCATTTTTCTTATACAGTTCTAAAATCGTCGTACAAACTTTCCCCTCTGGTACTAAAACGATGTCATCAATTACATCTTTACAAGTTTCAAAAGTTAACTTTCCTACCTTTTTAACCGCTGCCCCATCAACAAAACTATCTATTTTCTCTAATGCGACATTATCATTTTGAAGAAAAGCCTCTTTCATAGATGCAGCTCCCATCGGTTCTACACCAATAACCTTTGTAGTAGGACTAACACCTTTTACATATGTACCAACACCTGATGCTAATCCACCACCGCCGATTGCCGCAAAGATATAATCAACCGGTTTCTCCATATCATGCATAATTTCAACTGCCACTGTCCCTTGACCAGCAACTACATACGGATCATCAAACGGATGAACAAATGTCATTCTATTTTCTTCACAATAACACTGTGCTTCTTGGAAAGAGCTATCGAATGTATCACCAACTAATACAATCTCTGCGAAATCACCACCGAAAAATTGTACTTGTGATACTTTTTGTTTCGGTGTTGTTGTGGGCATAAATATTTTCGACGGAATCTTCAATAAATTACATGTATAAGCAACTCCTTGCGCATGATTACCAGCACTTGCACAAACAACACCGTTTTGTAACTTTTCTTTCGGTAAACTTTGAATCAAATTGTATGCACCACGAATTTTGAAAGAGCGAATTAATTGTAAATCTTCTCGTTTTACATAAACGTCACAATCATATTTCTCAGATAAAACTGTATCACGTTGTAACGGTGTTTTAATAACGATATCTTTCATGCAATTATGAGCCATTAAGATATCTTCAATTTTCACTCTCTCCTTTACCTTTTGCACCATTATATATCATCCTTATCTTTTTTAAATTGGCTCAATCAAAATGTGGGATTTTCAGAACAGCCCCTGTATTCGCCGATGTTACCATTTGTGCATAACGTCCAAGCCAGCCAGTTTTCACTTTCGGTTCTGGTCGTTTCCATTCTTTTTTACGCTTATCTAATTCCTCATCACTCACTCTTACTTCTAGCAAGCGTTCTTCAACATCAATACATACAATATCCCCTTGTTCAAGAAGTGCGATCGTTCCACCAGCTGCTGCTTCTGGTGAAATATGTCCTACTGAAATTCCACGTGAAGCTCCAGAGAAACGTCCATCCGTTAATAATGCAACCTCAGCACCTAATCCCATTCCAGCAATTGCTGATGTTGGTGCTAACATTTCTGGCATACCAGGGCCACCTCTTGGTCCTTCATAACGAATGACAACTACATCTCCTTTTTTCACTTTCCCAAGCATAATGCCAGCAAGTGCCTCATCTTGTGAATTAAAAATAACGCAAGGTCCTTCAAAACGCTTTACCTCTGTTGCACCGCTTTTAATAACCGCTCCATCTTTCGCAAGGTTGCCTTTTAATATACGCAATCCTCCTTCCTCACTATGAGGGTTTTCAAGAGAGTGAATAACTTCCTTATCTTTAATCTCTGCCTCAGCAATATTTTCTCTTAATGTTTGCCCCGTAGCAGTTATTCGATCAAGATGAAGTACTCCTTCTTTCCGGCTCATCTCTTTCAAAATTGCACTAATCCCGCCCGCACGATCAATATCTTCCATATGCCAATTGGAAGCAGGGCTTACTTTACATAAATGTGGTACACGTCTTGAAACGGCATCAATACGGTTCATATCGTAATCTAATCCAGCCTCTTGCGCGAGCGCCAATGTATGCAACACTGTATTTGTTGAACCGCCCATCGCCATATCAAGCGCAAACGCATCATCAATTGCTTCTTCCGTTACAATGTCTCTTGGTTTAATATCTCTTTCAATTAAAATTTTCAATTTCTCTGCTGCCTGTTTAATTAACTCTTCACGTCTTGGATCAATTGCTAAAATACTCCCGTTACCAGGAAGAGCTAAACCTAACACTTCACATAAACAATTCATAGAGTTCGCGGTAAACATACCCGAACAAGAGCCACAAGATGGACAGCCATGATCTTCAATATCTTTTAATTCTTCTTCTGAAATTTTCCCAGATTGATAAGCTCCTACTCCTTCAAAAACGGAACTCAGATCAACAACTTCTCCTTTAGATGTTTTTCCTGCTGCCATTGGGCCGCCTGAAACAAACACAGTCGGAATATTAATACGTAGTGCAGCCATCATCATACCTGGTGTAATTTTGTCACAGTTTGGAATACAAATCATGCCGTCAAACCAGTGTGCATTTACAACCGTTTCTACTGAATCTGCAATTATTTCACGACTCGGAAGAGAATAACGCATACCGATATGTCCCATCGCAATACCATCGTCAACTCCAATTGTATTGAATTCAAATGGTACCATACCCGCCGCACGAACTGCCTCTTTTACAAGTTTCCCAAACTCGTTCAAGTGTTTATGCCCTGGAATAATTTCAATAAAAGAATTACAAATCGCTATGAAAGGTTTATCAAAATCTTCATCTTTCAAACCAGTTGCTTTTAATAAACTACGGTGCGGCGCTTTATCAAAACCTTTTTTAATCATGTCACTTCTCATCTTGTCAAATCCCCTCTTACATATTTTTCATTTATACTCTCTCACTCTATTTCTTTACTAATTCTTTCGGTGCATGAATCCAACTCATCATTTCACGAAGCTCTGCCCCCACTTTTTCTAATTGATGATTTTGTTCTGCTTTTTTCATTGCGTTATACGTCGGACGCCCTGCTTGATTTTCTAAAATCCATTTCTTCGCAAATTCACCTTGCTGAATTTCTGTCAGAACACGCTTCATTTCCTTCTTCGTTTCATCTGTAACAATTCTCGATCCTGTTACATAATCTCCAAATTCTGCCGTATCTGAAATAGAATGGCGCATATTCGTTAATCCACCTTCGTACATTAAGTCAACAATTAGCTTTAATTCATGCAAACATTCAAAGTATGCAATTTCAGGACGATATCCACCTTCCGTTAACGTTTCGAACCCGGCCTTCACAAGTGCAGTTACCCCGCCGCAAAGTACAGCTTGCTCACCGAATAAATCCGTTTCGGTTTCTTCTTGGAATGTCGTTTCAATTACACCCGCACGTGTACAACCTACACCTTTTGCATACGCTAATGCTACATGTAGCGCTGTTCCCGTCGCATCTTGATGCACTGCGACTAATGCCGGAACACCATTTCCTTCTTGATATACACGGCGAACGAGATGACCTGGACTTTTTGGCGCAACCATTGCTACATCTACGTAACTTGGCGGATTAATTTGGCCGAAGTGAATGTTAAATCCATGTGAGAAAAGTAACATTTGTCCTTCACGGAGATTCTCTTCTACTTCTGATTTATATACATGTGCTTGCTGTTCATCTGGCAATAACATTTGTACAACTTGTGCGGTTCGAACCGCTTCTGAAACAGACATTACTTCAAATCCATCTGCTTTTGCTACTTCATACGATTTACCAGGTCTAACACCAACTACAACTTCCACACCTGAATCACGTAAATTTTGTGCCTGCGCATGCCCTTGAGATCCATAACCAATTACCGCAACTGTTTTCCCTTGTAATAACTCTACATTTGCATCTTTCTCATAATACGTTTTCATACTCCATACACCCCTTATAATTTATTTACTTGCAGTACATCAATTAATTTTTTCAACTGACTAACAAGTAATGTCGCTTCATTTTCAGTACAAACTGCTGTGAGTTTCATTTCAGAAACGCCACTCGTATCTCTTTCGTTTAAATGTAAAGAAGAAATATAATAGCCACGCCGAGCAAAAATTCCACTTATACGTAATAAGACACTTGGCTCGTTATGAATAACGAGTGAAAAAGTATGACTCATTCTTCCCACCTCTTCATAATCATTTCGTTATTCCCTTTGTTTGGCGGAACCATCGGAAATACGTTTTCACCTTCTTCTACACAAAAATCAACTACGACAGGACCTTCGTGAGCAAATGCTTCTAACACCACTTGTTTCGCCTCTGTTGAATTTGTCGCCCTTAATCCCTTCACTCCATAAGCTTCTGCCACTTTCACAAAATCTGGTGAGCCAATTTTTGACTCTGATAAACGATTTTCATAAAACATTTCTTGCCATTGCCTTACCATCCCTAAAAATCTGTTATTTATAATAAATACTTTTACAGGGATGTTATTTTCAGCAATTGTTTGTAGTTCTTGAATGTTCATTTGAAAAGAAGCATCACCTGCAATACAAACGACGAGTTCTTCTTCTTTTGCAAGCTGAGCACCAATTGCCGCTGGGAACCCAAACCCCATTGTTCCTAATCCTCCAGAGGTAAGGAACGTCCGAGGTTTTCTTGCTTTATAGAAGTGAGCAGCCCACATTTGATGCTGTCCTACTTCTGTTGTGACAATCGCTTCACCATTCGTTAATTCACTTACTAAGTTGATCACATGCTGTGGTTTTAACTCAGATTCTTTTTGCTTATAAGAAAGTGGATATTCTTCTTTCCATGCCTTTACTTTCTGAAGCCATTCATCTGTTTGTGTATAAATAGACATATGTAACAACATGTGTAACGCTTTTTTCACATCACCAACAATCGGATGCTCTACAGTTACATTTTTATGAAACTCAGAAGGATCAATATCAATATGTACTTTTTTCGAGTGCGGAGAAAAAAGTTCTAATTTCCCTGTTACACGATCATCGAAGCGAACACCTAATGCAAGTAGTAAATCACATTCTGTTACCGCCATATTAGCAGCGTATGTCCCATGCATACCAAGCATCCCTAGAAACAATGGATCTCCCGGTGGATATGCACCAAGTCCCATTAAAGTTGAAACGACTGGAATACGGTTCTCCCTTGCGAATTCGAAGAGTTCATCGGATCCACCTGAATGAATGACACCTCCTCCAATATAAAGAAGTGGACGCTTTGATTTTGAAATTGCTTTAGCCACCTCTCTAAGTTTCATGCTGTCTGGTACAAGTTCTGGTTTGTACCCCGGAATATCAACTTCTTCATTAAAGAAACTGGTGACTTTTGCATTTTGAACATCTTTTGGAATATCGATTAATACTGGTCCCGGTCGTCCGCTTTTGGCGATGTAAAAAGCTTCTTGCACAATTCGTGATACATGATTTACATCACGAACTTGGTAATTATGCTTCGTAACAGGTACTGTAATTCCGACAACATCCGCTTCTTGAAATCCATCTTTACCAATTAAAGGCGTTGCAACTTGGCCGGTAATGACAACTAAAGGAATCGAATCCATATAAGCGTCTGCTAAGCCCGTAACTAAATTTGTCGCCCCTGGGCCAGAGGTAGCAAAGACTACCCCGACCTTCCCAGAAGCTCTCGCATATCCTTCAGCCGCATGAATGGCAGCTTGTTCATGACGAGTTAAAACATGTTTCAAACCACTTTCGTATAACGCATCGTATACTGGTAAAATCGCTCCGCCTGGATAGCCGAAAACGGTCGTTACACCCAATTTCTTCAAACCTTGAATCACGTGCCCAGCGCCTGTCATTTCTTCACACTGTAACTTCTCATACGCTGTATACTGCTGCTTCATTTCAATTAACTCCTCTCCTTATTTATGCTAAGCTTTCCGTCAGCCCGGGAACACGTACTCCTCTTTCTCTCGTTAATTTTTTAAATTCTTCGGTCAATTGTTTCGTTACACTTCCTGGTTTCCCATCTCCAATTTCTCTCGAATCAACTTTTACAACTGGAATTAACTCCGCTGCTGTTCCTGTTAAAAATACTTCATCCGCTACATATACGTCATGGCGAGTGAATGGTCTTTCCTCACACGGAATACTCAGTCGTTCACATAGCTCGATAACACTATTTCTCGTAATACCTTCTAATGCCCCTAAATAGGATGGCGGGGTTAATACTTTTCCATCTTTCACAACGAAAACATTATCGCCAGAACCTTCACAAACATATCCTTGTTGATTTAACATAAGAGCCTCTAACACTCCTGCTTGTGCCGCCTCAATTTTTACAAGTACGTTATTTAAATAATTCATTGACTTAATACGTGGATCTAACGCGTCTGGCGTATTACGTCTTGATGCAACAGATACAACGCTTAGCCCATTATCATAAAATTCTTGTGGGAATAACTTTAATTGTTCTGCAATGATAATTACGCTCGGCTTCACACAACTTCTCGGATCGAGTCCTAAGTCACCTTTTCCTCTTGAGACAATTAAGCGAATATAAGCATCAGCGTATTCATTTTTTTGGAGTGTATGTAAAACTGCTTCTTCCATTTCTTCTACCGTCATTGGAATTGTTAGTAAAATAGATTTCGCTGATTCATACAATCGTTTCACATGTTCTTTTAAACAAAATACATTTCCTCCGTAACTACGAATCCCTTCAAATACACCGTCTCCGTATAAAAAACCGTGATCATACACTGAAACAACTGCCTTTTCTTTTTCTACAAATTCCCCATTCATGTAAATGTACTGGTTTCCCATCTCACATCGCTCCTCTTTTTTCTCTATTTTTGCAATCTATTTCTACATCGATTGCTGAGATGAGTAATTTTAACAGAATATTCAGTATATAAACCTTAAAAATATACTCGTCTCAACAATCGATTACTTACATACTTGTAGCAATCCATTGCTGAGACGAGGGAATCGTGGTACCACTCAGCTTCCTTATACTTCTCACGAAATATAATCTCTGCAAGTCCAATTAGACTTTTGTTTTTCTATCGGGAACAACCCCGCTACTTTTTACTAGTTTTCAAAAGTAGTGCTCCAAGGTGATTTTCAATGAGTGAATTGTTACCACCCTCACAGCCTCGGGGCAGCTCTCTGAAACAATCTTTATCATTTACTCTCCTCTTCTACGCATTCTCTTCTTCTATTTTTAAAAATAAAAACTCTCGCCTCAGCAATCAACTACTACAATTTAGTAGCTTTGATTGCTGAGGCGAGAGTTTCGCGTTACCACTCAGCTTCCTTATACTTCTCACGAAATATAAGCTTTGTAGGTCCAATCAGACCTCCGTCCTTTTACCGGAGACGATGCCGCCGCCCTCTACTCAGTTTCCCTTTCGCAAGCGATGCTCCGAGGTGATCTTCAATGATTCGATTGTTACTACCCTCACAGCCTTGGAGTAGCTCTCTGAAACGATCATAATCATCTACTTTCCTCTTCTTTGCATATACAACATATAAAGTTAGAAAATTCTTAATTAACTTTTATTTGTTACACGTATTATAGGACGTTGTTCTTTTCGTTGTCAACATGTTTTCTCAAAAAAATCAAAATTCATTCTATTTATTTTTTCTCAAATCAAAATTGGAATGCATTACTTACATACACTCATATATTACTTAAGTATGTTTGCATTACTACATAAAGAAAAACTTATAAAGTTTATGAGGAGATGAGGAAACTATGTTAAAAGGGAAAGTAGCGTTAGTTACAGGAGCAAGCCGAGGAATTGGACGAGCGATCGCTAAACGTTTAGCAAATGACGGTGCATTGGTTGCTGTTCATTACGGTAATCGAAAAGATGACGCTGAAGAAACTGTTCATGAAATTCGATCAGATGGTGGCCAAGCTTTTTCTATCGGCGCAAATTTAGAATCCTTACACGGTGTAGAAAACCTTTATAACGCTTTAGATACTGAATTACAAAAGCGCACTGGTGAAACACAATTTGATATTTTAATAAACAATGCTGGCATTGGTCCTGGTGCTTTTATTGAAGAAACGACTGAACAATTTTTTGATAGAATGTTTTCAGTAAATGCAAAAGCACCATTCTTTATCATTCAACAAGCACTGCCACGTTTACGTGACAATAGCCGAATTATTAATATTTCATCCGCTGCCACCCGCATTTCTTTACCTGATTTTGTTGCATATAGTATGACGAAAGGCGCTATTAATACAATGACTTTTACGCTAGCAAAACAGCTTGGAGCACGAGGAATAACGGTGAATGCAATACTTCCAGGATTTATTAAAACAGATATGAATGCAGAACTCTTGAGCGACCCGATGATGAAGCAGTACGCTACTACTATTTCCGCTTTCAATCGCTTAGGTGAAGTAGAAGACATTGCCGATACTGCTGCATTCCTTGCTTCTCCAGACAGCCGCTGGGTAACTGGACAATTAATTGATGTGAGCGGAGGATCTTGTTTATAAAAAACATATATTTTCAAATCTTTTTTATTGCGCAATAAAACAATTTATATAATACTATATAAAACATATACATTTAGGAGGATTACAGCAATGTCCGAAAAAACATACGAACTCGCAACCTTCGCAGGCGGTTGCTTTTGGTGCATGGTAAAACCATTTGATGAACTTCCTGGTATTCATAAAGTACTTTCTGGCTATGCAGGAGGTCATGTAGAAAATCCAACATATGAACAAGTAAAAGCTGGAACATCTGGACATTTAGAAGTTGTTCAAATTACATTCGATCCTTCTATTTTTCCTTATCAGAAATTACTAGACTTATATTGGCCACAAATCGATCCAACTGACGATGGCGGACAATTTTTTGACCGTGGTCCATCTTATCGTACCGCTATTTTTTACCATAACGAAACACAAAAAGGGCTTGCTGAAAAATCAAAACAAGCTCTTACAGAAAGCGGTATGTTTAAAGATCCAATCGTGACTGAAATTCGTCCTGCTGCACCTTTTTACGCAGCAGAGGAATACCACCAACATTTCTATAAAAAGAATCCAGAGAAATATGCTACTGAGCAAAAGGAATCTGGTCGTGAAGACTTTATTAAAGAAAATTGGCAAAAAAAATAATAAAAACGCATCGTGTTTTTTTAATACGATGCGTTTTTATTTTTGATAAAAGTACCATACAATTAACAGAACAATTGCTGTTAGTGAC
>NZ_JBNLYE010000160.1:0-9280 GCF_050172095.1 Bacillus sp. GMs2/2 | reverse complement strand
TATTCTAACGTATCAAATACATTAGATGCAGTGCATAAACCATTGGATCGTGATAAGTCTGAAAAACGTGATAAGAAAGTAGATGTTGCAGACAATAAGCCAATATCTATTTTGTTAATGGGTGTGGATCAAAGAGCGGATGAGACAGGGCGTTCAGATTCGATGATGTTATTTACATTAAACCCACAAAAAAAATCTATGAAAATTACTAGTATTCCACGTGATTCTTATACAGAAATTGTAGGTAAAGGTAAAAAGGATAAGATTAATCATGCATATGCATTTGGTGGAATCGATATGGCTGTAAAAACGGTGGAAAACTTCCTTGATGTACCAGTTGATCATTATATTGAGGTAAATATGGCTGGCTTTAAAGATGTTGTAGATGCAGTTGGTGGGGTAGATGTTAACAATGATTTAGAATTTAAATATGAAGGATCACAATTTGCTAAAGGGAATATACATCTTAATGGTACAGAAGCATTAAGATATTCTCGTATGCGTTACGAAGACCCACGTGGTGACTTTGGCCGTCAAATGCGTCAACGCCAAGTTATTCAAGCTGTAATCAAAAAAGGTGCTAGCGTATCTTCTCTGGCAAGTTACGGTGACGTGTTAAAAGCAATTGAGAAAAATGTTAAAACAAGTTTAACGCAAGACCAAATGTTTGATATTCAAAAGAACTACAAAGATTGCATGCAGAATAGTGAAGAAATCCAAATCCCAGGTGACGGTCACAAAGCCGCTGATGGTATTTGGTACTACTACGTTCCAGATGCAGCGAAACAAGATTTAACGAATAAATTAAGATCGCATCTTGAAGTGACTAAGTAATATGTAATAACCCAACTCCTTTGGAAGGAGTTGGGTTTATTTTTGCATGGATTTATATTAGTATTATATATTGTGAGATTAATAGATGAGGTGAATCGATGAATAAGAAAGCGGTACTTGTCCTTATTATTTTTGTATTGTTTGTTGCTTCGATTGTGAGCGGTAAATTGTACTGGAATAAGAAGATTGCGAATGCAACAGGACAAACGAGTGAAGTAACGAAAACAAAGACTGAAGTAAAAGATAGCGGAGCAAAGAAAGAAGAGAAAAAGGAAGAGAAGAAACAAGATACGAAGTTATCTTTTAATGAAACATATGCGAAGAATTTGCCAGATGCAGTGAAAGAGAAGTTAAAGAAATCTGCTGAGGATAAAAAGCCAGTAAACCTTGTTATTGTTGGTGATGAAGGTTCTTCATCTGCAAAAGATGCTTGGGCAGCTAAGTTAACAACTAATTTAGAAACAGCTTACGGTAAAGGTTTATGGAATGTGACTGTAAAGGAATATAAGGGTGAAAGCACAGAAGAGTTAATCGCGAATAAGCGTGATAAAGAGATTGCGAAAGAGAATCCAGATGTAATTTTATTTGAGCCACCATTTATTACTGATAACGGTAAAACTGGTAATGGGAACTCTGTCGCAAATACACAGAAGTTCGTTCAAGCACTTTCTACTAGTGCAAAAGGCGCTACAATTATGATTCAACCATCAAATCCAGTGTATGGTGCGAAAAATTATCCGAAATCAATTGAAGCATTAAAACAATTTGCAAAGCAAAATAATTATACATATATTGATCATTGGGGAGCATGGCCGGATGCTTCAACGAAAGCAATTTTACCATACCTACAAGAAGAATTTGGTTTCCCAAGTGCAAAAGGACATGATGTTTGGGCGAAACATGTAACTGATTATTTTGTAGCTAAGTAATGAAGGAGAGATAAAAGGTGTACGAGTTCCCGTATACCTTTTCCTTTTATAATTAAGATATCTGAAAATAGTAGGAGGAAAACAATGAACTCAATCTTAATCTGCGGCGGAGCTGGCTACATCGGTTCTCACGCTGTGAAAAAATTAGTAGACGAAGGTTTATCTGTAGTAGTAGTAGATAACTTACAAACTGGTCATGAAGATGCAATTACGGAAGGCGCGAAGTTTTATAATGGCGACCTTCGTGATAAATCATTTTTAAGGGATGTTTTTAAACAAGAAAATATTGAGGCAGTTATGCATTTTGCAGCCGATTCTTTAGTTGGAGTTAGTATGGAAAAGCCCCTTCAATATTATAATAACAATGTGTATGGTGCACTTTGTTTATTAGAGGTAATGGATGAGTTTAAGGTAGATAAGTTCATTTTCTCTTCTACTGCAGCAACATATGGTGAGGTAGATGTTGATCTTATTACTGAAGAAACGGTGACGAATCCAACGAATACATACGGAGAAACGAAGTTAGCAATTGAGAAGATGCTTCATTGGTATAGCCAAGCTTCAAATTTACGTTATAAGATCTTTAGATACTTTAACGTAGCTGGTGCAACTCCAAGTGGTATTATTGGAGAAGATCATCGCCCAGAGACACATTTAATCCCTCTTGTGTTGCAAGTGGCTTTAGGTCAACGTGAGAAGATTATGATGTTTGGTGATGATTATAATACACCAGATGGTACTTGTATCCGTGATTATATTCATGTTGAAGATTTAGTAGCGGCTCATTTCTTAGGTCTTAAAGACTTGCAGAACGGTGGAGAGAGTGATTTCTATAACTTAGGAAATGGTAATGGTTTCAGTGTAAAAGAAATCGTTGATGCAGTTCGTGAGGTTACAAATCATGAAATTCCTGCTGAGGTAGCACCGCGCCGTGCGGGCGATCCAGCACGTTTAGTTGCCTCTTCTAAGAAAGCGAAAGAGAAGCTAGGATGGGATCCTAAGTATGTAAATGTTAAGACAATCATTGAACATGCTTGGAATTGGCATCAAAAGCAACCGAATGGATATGCTAAATAAATATAATAAGTGAAAGAGAGGGTATCGTCGACAAAATATGTTCGACAATACCCTCTCTTTTTTTATAGGATTTTTGCTATACTAAACTGTACTATAATACGTGGTGGAAGGAGGAGAATGATGAAAATACTTGTGGTTGATGATGAATCGAGTATTCGTAATTTGATTCGGATGCAGTTGGAGATGGAAGGTTATGAAGTGTTGGCAGCGGCTGATGGGAGAGAAGCTTTAGAGAGATGGAATGAAGGGCCGGATGTATTGATTTTGGATGTTATGCTTCCGGATACGGATGGGTATGAGTTGCTTCGTTTGTTCCGTGAGAGGGATAGGGATATTCCGGTGCTTATGTTAACGGCAAAGAGTCAGATGAATGATAAGTTGCTTGGCTTGCAGCTTGGTGCTGATGATTATGTGACGAAGCCGTTTAATTATGCGGAGCTTATTCTTCGGGTTAAGAATATGGCGCGGCGTGTAAAGAAGACGGAGGCGGCTGTAAGTCATGAAGTAATTGAGGCTGGAGAGATAGTGATTTGTCCTAAGGAAAGAAAGGTACATGTGAGTGGACAAGAGATTCAGTTAACGTACCGAGAGTTTAATTTATGTCAGTTATTTGTTTCAAATCCGCAGCGTGTGTTTATGAGGGATGAGTTGCTTGAGAAAGTATGGGGATTTGAGTATATCGGAAATACGAGAGCAGTTGATATTATGGTGCAGAGACTTCGAAAGAAGCTTGGGACGAGCGGGGAATATATTAAGACAATTTATGGCGTTGGCTATAAACTGGATTGTTAAGTGGTGATGGTATGTCTTTAAAGCGAAATATGGTGTTTGGAATAGTTGGGCTGTTAATTCCGATTTTTGTTCTTTTATATGCAGTTGTTTATATTACGTTAGAAAAGAATATGTATCATAACGCAGCAGATTCTTTAGAAAAGTTAAGTGTAGAAGCACAAATTTATACGATGAATTATTTAGAGAAGGAAGCAGAAGTGGATACGCTTGGTCCGAATTCACTTTTAATTGCGTCGTATTTAGCGAAGCGTATGGATGTCCGTGTGCAGATGATTGGGAAGAATGGCGATGTTGTTGCAGATACACAAAAAGGAGCATTGCTTCACCGTAACATCGACATTGAAAGTTCTTTGAAGGGAAAGAAGTCTTACGTTTTTGAGGAGGCGGATCCAGCTCCTATTCTTTTGTTTTCAAGCCCGGTTTATTATGGAAACGATGTCATTGGAAGTATTCGTTTTATAAATGAGTTAACGGGTGAGAAGGAAGTTTTAACAAATGTGAGCTGGACGTTCTTAATGACATCTCTTTGTTTAGTAGCTACCGGTATTTTCTTTGCGATTCGTTTGGCGAAGTCTCTTCATAAACCGATTGATCAGTTGAGACAAATGGCACAGAGGCTCGCGAATGGTGATTATAAGAGTAAGATTGAGTTAAATGAGTACGTAGAAATCGCTCAGCTTTCAGCATCTTTTAACGCGATGGCCGATGGAATTGAACTGCATATTAAGCAATTGCAGGAGGAGAAGGAGAAGCAGAAAGATTTCCTAGACCGCATTACGCATGAGCTAAAAACACCGCTAACGGCAATTATCGGTTATGTTGATTTAATTCCGAAGTTACAATCGAAAGAAGATGTACAGGAAAGTCTTCGTTATGTGGCTGTGGAAAGTGAGCGTTTATTATCACTTGTAGAGGAACTGCTTAAGTCCTCGAAATATGGGACGAGTACGTTTGAAGTGTCTCCTACAGTTGTGAATATAAAGGAATTGGCAGAAGAAGCAGTTTCAATTGTGAAACCTCGCCTAAATCAATTTGAAATTGAAGTGATAAATGCGTTAACGGATGTACATGTTGTTGCGGATTTTGATAAGACGAAGCAAATTTTCTTAAATGTGCTTGATAATGCAATTAAGTATAGTGATGCTTCGCACATTCGTATGAATGTAATTGTAAATGAGCATGAGGCGAAGGTTTTTGTTCATGATGATGGGATCGGTATAGATGAAGTGGTGCTTGCAGAGTGGAATGAGTCTCCGAAAGGAAAGGCACTTCCTTCTAGTTATGGGAATGGTTATGGTTTGTATATTTGTCAGGAAATTATGAATAAGCAGGGCGGAAGCATGCGGATTGAGAGTAGTGAAGAAGTAGGTACTACAATATTCATTACATTTTTGCTTCCGAGAAGGATGGAAGACATAAAAAACTTGAAAGCGGTTAAATGATACATTTATGAAACAATTATGCGGTATTTTCGAAACAACGTTTTTTTATCTTGGAGGTAGGCAGAAATGAAAAGGCTATCATTTCAAATTCTTATGTTTGTCATTTGTATGATTGTTTCTCTTGTTTTGTTTTATGTTATGGAGAAGCAAATCTATAATCGAATCAACATTGTAAATGATAAACAAGCCGTTTTACAAAGGGTGAATGAATCTCTTCCAATTGAAGTGAAAGTAAGACATGAAAAGTGGGGAGAAATTGTTGTAACGGATGAAGTTCGTTTGCATACGATTATTTCATTCTTTGACCGAATTCGAATAGAGCCTGGGGACGTTAAGAGCCAAGAACAAGTATTTACTGGAGAAGTAACGTACTTGAATGGACATAAGCGTACTTTTGCAGTAGGTGACTTGTTCCAGTATGGGGAAAATGTATACGGAAAGAATGGCATGGATCCGATGATTTCAGCACTTCAAACGTATTTATTAAGCCTGTATTACACGCCAGAGCGTATTAGTGATTTCTTTGCTTCAGCAAAGGATGTCGTAGTACGTCAAGGCGATGTGGTACGTACTATCAATCTTACGCACATACTTGATTCTATTCGGTCCGCAAAGCAAATTACAGATTACGGAGAAATTCAGAAGTTATTACAATCGCAGAATGAACCGATTGCTTATATTACAGCTTATAAAAAAGGTAAGCGTGTAAAGAATGATCGTGAAGATATTCTTACGATTTCTGTGTATCCATCGTACTTTGTTGTACAATATCTCGGTGATAATAACGGGAATGTCATGTATATGAAAGGCTCTCTAGCAGAGTTATTCGTAAAGGAGAATGCGTCATGAGAAAGATAGCCTTTTTCTTCTTTTTGCTAGTAATTGGAGGAGCGATGTCTAGTTGCTCTCGAGATACAACCTCTATTAAATATAGTAAAAATGGTCTCCCTATTTTGGATGATCGTCATATTGTTGCGTATGTAGCGGCTCGTGAGGAAGTTGGTGAAGCGTTACTTTCATCATTTTGTAAGCCGCGCGGATGTACGTATGAATTTATTCGTCTTTCAACAGAAGAACTTCTTCGTAGAGTGGAAGAAGAAGCTGGAAATCCGAAGGCGGATATTATTATTGGCGGTACAGTAGATGCGCATCAAATGATGAAGCAAAAAAATCTTTCTATTCCTGTGATAAGCCAACATGCAAATCGTATTTCAAAAACTGTTAAAGATAAAGATGGTTATTGGTATGGTTATGAAGTGGAGAAGCTGGCAATTGCGATTAATAAAGAGCGGTGGAACGAGGAAATAGCGCCGCTCGGTCTCTCGTATCCGTTAAGATGGAAAGATTTATTGAATCCAGTATATAAAGGAAAGATTGTCATGCCCGATCCAAATGTTTCAGGTACAGCATATACGTTTTTCCAATCACTGATTGATACGTTAGGTGAAGAGGAAGCGAAGGGATATGTGAAGAATCTGGCAGAACAAGTTGGAGAAGTAACAGTGAATGGTTACATCCCAGCAGAACTTGTTGCGAGCGGTGAATATATGATAGGCATCAACTTTATGGGAGATCAGAGAATGCTTCAAAAACAAGGCTTTCCGATTTTAAGTAACGAACCTGAGCAAACAGGGTTATCTGTTAATGCGATTTCGAAACTAAAACGTGCACCGAGTGGTATTATTGCGGATTTATTTATTGATTATTGTTTATCAGAAGAAGCGGGGCATATTTTAGAAAAAGTGTCGTTTGGCGTACCAACGATGTTTGCGAAGAATGAGAAAGAAATAGAAGGACAGCCGGTTAGAAGGACGAACCAAAATATATCAAATAGCGGAATAATCGAGATATGGAATAGACAGCGTCTCTCTCTGAAGTGAGAAAAGGAGACGGAAATATATGTTTAAATGGCTCAAGCCAGCACCTACAATTGAAAGATTGCCAGCGGATATGATCGATCGTGTATATCGATTACTACGTATTCGTGTGTTAATCGGGATTTCAGTTGGATATGCTGCTTATTATTTAGTTCGTAGTAACTTTACGTTATCAAGTACGTATTTAGTACAAGAATATGGTTTTAGTACAGCTGAAATTGGTCTACTAGGCTCAGTAATGGCAATTGTTTATGGATTTAGTAAGTTCTTTATGGGTAATTTATCAGATAAAGCTTTCGCCCAGCGCTTTATCGCAGTCGGTTTATTCTTATCAGGGCTTGTAAATATTTGTTTCGGTTTTGCATCATCATTTGGGATGATTGTTACATTACTCGTTGTTAACGGTATTGTACAAGGTATGGGAGCACCACCTTGTAGTATTGTTATGACGAAATGGTTCTCGAAGAAAGAACGTGGTACGAAAACAGGCCTTTGGAATATTTCACATAACGTTGGTGGAATGCTTGTACCACCACTTGTCGGAATTGGTGTAGGTATTTTCGGTGAAAATCATTGGCAAGGCGGCGTGTTTATTTTCCCTGCGATTATCGCAATGGTAATTGCAGTACTTGTTTGGATCAATGCGAAGGATACACCAGAATCTGAAGGTCTTCCTCCAATTGATGAGTATCGTAATGACTATGAAAATCTTGAAAAAGCAGATAATGCTAACAAGATGTCACCAAAAGAAATTTTAATGAAGTATGTAGTGAAAAATAAATTTGTATGGTTCTTATGTATTGCGAATGCTTTTGTTTATTTAATTCGTTTCGGTGTTATTAACTGGGTTCCACTTTATTTAACGACAGTTAAAGGATTTTCAAAAGCAGAAGCGCATGCGGCATATGCAATCTTTGAAGGTATGGCAATTCCAAGTTCATTAATCGTTGGTTTTTTAAGTGATAAATTATTTAAAGGAAAACGTATGCCATTATGTATTATTAGTATGGTTGGAGTTGTTATTGGTACGTTTATATATTGGCAAGCAACTAGCGTACTTGTTGTAAGTATTGCAGTTTCTATTATCGGTTGTTTAATTTATGTACCACAGTTCTTAATCGGTTTAAGTGCGATGGAATTAGTACCGAAATTTGCAGTTGGTACGACAGTTGGTATGTGTGGTCTATTCGGTTATGTAGGCGGAAGTCTTGTAGCTAACGCAGCAATTGGTGTTATTGTTGATAGTTCTGGTTGGGATGGTTGTTTCATCTTACTATTAACAGGTGCGGTTTTATCAACAATCTTCTTATTTATTGTTCAACGTGGACATGAGAGAAAAGATCCTAAAGTAGCGTAATATTTTGTTTGAAAAGCTATCCAATTGTGTGTGATTGGATAGCTTTTATATTAGAAAAAACAAACAGTATGAAAAATTGCAGTTTAATATATAAATGATTTTTGTTAATTAATATAATTTTTTTAGATTCCATAAACCAAATAGATACATGGTTATACCGAAAAATCCGCCGCCACAGATGAAAATTACAACCTTAAATAAAGAAATAGAGATTTCCTCTGAACCTACATAGGGAAGGATATAATTCATAAAAACAAACATTTGAAAGCCCCAAAGCACACCTGCTTTTAAGCCAGCTTTTCTTAATTTTTTCTTGTGTTGTAAATATTCTTCTTTTGTTGCACATTCAGTATCACTTAAACCTTTTTTCTTGAATTTAAAGGCTAAATAATTAGCATAAATCATATTAGATAGAAAAATAAATATAGTTCCTATAGATATTGTGTGGTTCATAGTATCAACAAGTAACATAATAAGCATTACCAACATATTTAACCACCATAAACCAATTCCAGCTACAGATAACTCTTTATTGATTTCTTGTTTTTGATATTCATCTCTCTCACTTAGTGTTCCAACAAAACTATTATAAACTCTTTCTTTCCATTCAATTTTCATCATTTAATCTCCCTCCCAAAATAGAGTATTTAAATCTGTTTTTAGTGCTTTTGCTAATTCGATACATAAGGCTAAAGAGGGATTATATTTATTGTTTTCAATTAAATTTATTGTCTGTCTCGCCACGTTAACTTTTTTAGCTAACTCTAGTTGCGATAGCCCTTCAGATTTTCGATATTGTTTAACGTTATTCAAATATAACCCTCCCATTGATGGTTGTAGACCTCGTGTACCGAAATGTCATTTATATGTGACATTTTATAATTGAATAGATGAAATGTCAAATATATATGACAAAAATGATTTTAATAATTTATCTTGGTAAGAAGTTTATTAATAAAAGATGGCTTACAT
>NZ_JBNLYE010000159.1:0-9503 GCF_050172095.1 Bacillus sp. GMs2/2 | reverse complement strand
TTTTCTTTTACATATTAAAATGGAAGTACCCTTTCAATGTATACTGACCCCTTTACAAATGGTGAAGGGATTTTTTTATTTAATAAATTAGTTTTACAAAACATATAAAATGTTAAACTCGTAAAAAACAGGAATATCATGCAATTCCCTTTGATATTATTTTTTTTTGCGGTCATGGTGCAAAAAATCTCTTAAACTTAGACATACTGATATTACTACTCTAAAAAGTGGCATTATCAGTATGAGAAACCAAAATTTGTTTAATCTGAAACATTATCAGCCTAAAATCATCCTTCTTACAGTGAGATGGTACTTACGGTACAACTTAAGTTTTCGTAATTTGGTGGAAATGATGGAAGAACGAGGCCTATCAATAGCTCATACCACGATTATGCGTTGGGTCCATCAATATGGTCCTGAGTTAGATAAGAGAATTCGGCATCATCTCAAGCCGAGCAATGACTCATGGAGAGTAGATAAAACATACATAAAAGTAAAAGAGAAATGGATGTATTTGTATGGTGCGGTCGATTCAAAAGGGAATACCATTGATTTTTAATTAAGTAAAAATAGAAATCCCAAATCAGCCAAGCGCTTTTTCGCATGTATCCGATCCTCGTGTCATTACTGTAGATAAGAATCCATCTCATCCAGTAGCAGTTGAGGAGTTAAAAGAAGAAAAAAAGATGCCAAAAGGCATCCAAATAAGAGAAATGAAATATCTTAACAACATTGTGGAACAGGATCATCGGTTCATTAAAAGGAGAGTCCTTCCTATGTTAGAGTTCAAGTCTTTTGACAAAGCTACATCCTTTCTTTGGGTAGTAGAAGCTATGCATATGATCAAAAAAGAACAGATTGATTTACGGGACCAGTCTGTCCAAAATCAGAAAGAATTCATTCATTAATTGTTTGGACTTGCAGCATAACATACGATTCCGTTAGGAATATATGCGCTTTATTCTCTTTTATTTTTGCACCAGAGCCGATTGAAGGAAAACAGCCAAAGAAGTGGAAAAATAATCCCTCTATTATATATAACAGAGGGATATATATATTTATTCATAAAAAAACAAAAAAAGGAGAGGGATATCTCCCTCTCCACCAATAAAATCAAACATATTTACAATTAAGGAAGGGCATAAATTCATCAAGTGATGAAAGGAACACTAATAGTTCACCTAGTGAATTATAACATAAAACAACTCCTGTTAATAGGTAATATTACCATTAATGGAATCTTTGCGACAACTTTGTTAAATATCTTAATATTAAAAGGTTTTATATGTATACAAATGGAATGTGGATAGTGTAGGAGTAAAATATAAGAGGGATATATATTATGTTTAACAAAAAACAAAAATTAATAACAACCGTAACAGCTTTAACATTAGGATTTGGATTTACTTTCGGATTAACACCAGCCTTTGCAGATTCTACTAAGATGTCTGCAAATAATACCCCTGTTCACTCTATTCAAAACCAAGAGCAAGAGCCTTTTACGGGATATGTCATTTCAGTAGATAAGAATTACTTAGTGGTTGCTGCCACTTCTACAAAAGACGAAGCGCTCGCTTACCAAAATGATTGGTGGGATCTAGTCTCTCAGAATAAAATTTTACGAGTTCCTGTTTCAGGTGGGGAAAATTACACATTAGGTGAAAAATTAAACGTATATGCAGTTGGTTGGACTGCATCATTACCACCAATCGCTGTTATGCCTACAATTGAAAAATTAGCCCAATAGGTAATAGCATCTGATATAAAATAAATAACCGATTCCTTAATTGTATAAGGAATCGGTTATTTTTTGTGAAAAATGTGTCTAAACGTACAATTTTCCTGAAATGATACGGTGCCCCAATATAGTTTTAGAAATTTTAAAAACACATTCACTTATACTCTCTTTGAAGCCTTTGGATGTACACAGCCACCTAAAATCTGTTATTATATCTACATATTGCATGAATCATATATTCTTTGTATATCGTTGAAATTATGTAAATTCTATGAATGGAAGGGGGATATAAAATGTTAACTGAATTGCAAAAAAAGTTTTTCTCAAAATTAAAAATTCCTACAAAAGATAATGTAGAATTTGAAGATTTACATGCAATTCTTTTACAAATGGGGTACTTATTACCGTATGAAAATATAGATATTATGGAAGAAAACATGCAAGATTTTTCTAGAGATAATATTGAAGAAAAACTCCTTTTAAAAAATCGTGGCGGATTATGCTATGAGATTAATTCATTATTATATTATTTTTTGTGTGATTGTGGATTTAATGTGTATCGAGTAGCTGGAACTCTATATGATCCAAAAACAAGAAAGTGGAACCCTGATGATGGTCATGTATTCATCGTTTTACAGTACAAAGATGAAAACTATGTAATAGATGCTGGTTTTGCAGCTTATCTTCCTTTACATCCGGTTCCTTTTCATGGTGACAGTGTAACTTCTGTGACGGGAGAATATCGTGTTCGTAAAAAAAACACAGAGAAAGGAACCCATGTATTTGAAATGAAAAAAGGAGAGAATGGAGAAACTTCTCATTTTCTTGATTCAGACCTTACTGATACCTGGTCGATAGGTTATGCTTTTTATCTAAACAATATTGATGAAAAGAAAGTAAATGGGGTACAGCCGAGATACGTGTAAAAATAGGTCATAGCCTTACTTTTATTTCCAACTATGACCTACTTCTTTTATAGAGGTATTTCTTCTTCTATTGGATGAGGGATCTTTTGTAAGTCAATTACATAATCACCAAATCGTTTTATATGTCTAGTTATATAGGGACTTAGCCTTTCTAAATCTTGACGTGAAAAGCGATAACCTTCATTTTTTAGTTGCCATAAAATTGTTGTGATATCTACTACATTTTGAAAAATTACAGAATTGGTGATTAACTCATTGTATTTTATACGTTTTTCTTGTTCGATTGGATCATTTTCCGTAATAATACCATCGCCACCAAAGAACAGCCATTTCGAAAATCCATTATAGGCTTCGACTTTATTTGTACTAGCTGTAATTTGTTCACGTAGTTTCATATCCGAAATATATTGAAGAAGGAATATTGTCCGAATTACCCTTCCAAGCTCTTGAAATGCTTGATATAATCGATTTTTCTTGCTATTACTGCTTAATTTTCTAAGAAGTGTCGAAGGTAGTATTTTCCCCATTTTAATAGAAACAACTACTTGAAACAGGTCTTTCCAATGGGTTTCAATCAGCCTCCAATCAATTACATCTTTAAATAAGGGGTCTATATGTTTATACTGCGTATGTTTATCTGGACGGAAAAATTTTAAATCTTTCCAATTAGGAATTCTAGGCATCAGTTGAATTCCTAATAGATAAGATAAGGCAAATACAGGGGTGGACTGTCCTTGTGTATCCGCATGAAGGGTATCTGGTTGAATATCAGATTTATTTTTTAATAATCCATCAATAATATAGATTGCTTCCCAAACACCGCAAGGAATAAAATGACTAAAAAGAGCAATATAATTATCCGCAACATGATGATAGGCCAAAGCTCCATACCCACCATAACGAATATGATATTCTGATATTAAATTTTCTGTGTACATATCATGTTTTGTTCCATCAGCTGCAGCTATTTTCCCCGTTCCCCATAGTTTTGGTAAACTAAATGTATGATATTGATTTAAAACGTCCTGAAGTGCTGCATTTAATCTTGGAATATGAATATGTCTGCGATTCACAAAAGAAAGCATATGAGGTGTAATCGTATTACGCATATGTTTAGCTGTTTGTGTAGGACCTAAATTACATCCATATCCAAAGGTAGTCACAATGTAACGCTCCGTTGGATCTTCTAGTTTAGAATCTGAACCAGATAAAGGACCAAAATGTTTTGTCCAATGAGTCCAATGTTCTACATTACAAAGGATATCTAATACCGTTCTTTCAGGTAAGCGTTGTATAATTTCTTTTTCCAACAATTTGCTACTTATAGACACAGTTTTTCGTACAAAGCGTTTTAAAATGGGTTCCCCATCTTCTGTTATCATAACCTGACCATTATTCGGATAATTTAAATCTACCGTATTCACAACAGAAGTTAAGTTCTGTTTCAGTTGTTTAACAAATTGAGTAGGAGAGGAAGGGAAGTTAAGTTCTTTACAATATTCTTTAACTAACGGTTCACATTCTTCCCAAGATAATAACTGTTTCCTATAATCAGCGTATTTTTCAGAACCTTGTACACTCACATCACCTGTCTTTAATTCTGAAGCTAAATAGGAAAATATACAGATTTCAAGCCGTTTACGATACAATAAATTAGAACCTTTTCCAACTCGAAGAGTTTGTTTCCATTGCTCGTTAGCAAATGATAAATCAATACTAGTAGGAAGGAGTTCTACCCTTCGATTTTCATTTAACAATAAAAATTGTAACGCTTTTATGAGAGAATCATCCTGAGTTGTTGAATCTAATTTTAATAATGAAATCAATCGAAATAAGGTCTTTCTATGACTGTTATAAAACTTTTCTAGTAGAGGAAGATAGTTATTCCCGTTATACGAAGAAAGGGCTAAACAATCTTGTTGTAAAGAATCTATACCACCCCTTCTTTCGAATAATTCTGTTATTTCACTTCCTATTATATTCGTATCATCATGCATATGAGTCGTATGTAAAACTTCACTCAATATAGAAATAAGATTTTCACTTATCGAGCGCTGCTTTTCTCGCAAAAGAGCTAATTCTTCTTTTCCCTTTTTATGTATCCTAGCAATCCTTTTTAAAAACATATCTATTAAATGATCTCTTGTTATAATTTGTGAACGATAAATAACTGATAATAGGAGTGTATATCTTTTGGCCATAGTAAAATCTTTCATTTCCGATGCATCTAAAGATAATGCTTCTAATGCGAAATTTTTGATTTTAGAATTTGGAACTTCTTTTAACAATTCCTCGATGTTTGACATAAATGATGTAATAAAATCTAATTTGTTTTGTAGCTCTTTCATGTGAGAGATTGAGGGGCTTTTAGGTAGTTCTTTAAAATAATTAAAACTGGAATGCTTGGTTTCTTGTGAAGTGCGTAGTAGCTCATCCAGTTAATGTTTTTCTTGGTTTGATAATCGATTCATAACAGTATGGCACAACTGATTGTTAACTAACGTGCGGACACGACGAACAAGTCTATCCAAAGTGCTGAATGCTGGTAACTCATAATGTCCTTTAATTAATTCTTCAATGGCAACATTAATTAAATCTGGTGGATGATCCATGACATGGGCAGCTTTATAAATAGCTTTTGTTGCTACGTGCAAAGCATCTCTGCCAAATGTAGAGACTTGTAAATACTGACGGATTTCTTTTTGATGTCGATACATCACTTTTGAATTGAATTTAATCTCTACTTCATCAGAGATATGGAGACCAGATTGAATATGTTGCAACACAATCGGCGGGATCTCTTTAGGCCGTGGAAAATATCCTAACCGCTGAAAAGATTTCAACATAACTAAACAAATAAAAACGGAACTTTCTCCACGAGCTATACGATGTGCAAATATATTTTCTTCATGTGTAACCGTATAAATTGTTGCAAGTTCTTTCTTAGATATATTTTGTTTGAACCTGGGATATGCGGTACGTTCAATTGAAGTCACTGGTATTCCTCCTGATTAAAATTATCGCAATGGAATCGTCGATTCTTTCATCTTACGATAAAACATTTAAAATTGTCTATTATGGGTAGACTCTAATCATACATTTATGAGTTGTTGAAAACATTCAGTTTTGAACGTATGATTAGGGTGTATGATAATAGGTTGGAAAATGAGGTGAATTTTGAAAAATGAAAATTGCTTACGCTAGAGTTTCCACATTAGATCAAAACTTAAATAGACAGATAGAAACTTTAAAAGAATTTGGAGCGGAAAAAATATTTACGGAACAAAAATCTGGAGCATCTGTTCATAATAGAGAAGTGTTTCAGGAGGCGCTACAATTTGTTCGAAGTGGAGATACCTTTATGGTAGAAGCAATTGATAGACTTGGGCGTAATTATGATGAAATTATCCAGACTGTTAATTACTTAAAGAAAAGGGAAGTAAAATTAATTATCACTAGCTTACCTATCATGGCAGAAGCAATTGGAAATTCTTTATTAGACAAATTTATTAAAGATTTAATCGTTCAAATTTTAGCTATGATTGCGGAACAAGAACGAACAGAAACGAAAAGAAGGCAAGCACAGGGAATTTCGATTGCTAAACAAAAAGGTGTTTATAAAGGAAGACCGCTCCTCTATTCTCCAAAAGCAAAAGATCCACAAAAGAGGTTGGTATATAATCGGGTGGTTGAAATGTTAAACAATGGCGAAGCCATTTCTCATATTGCAAAAGAAAACGGTATAACAAGGCAAACCGTCTACAGAATAAAGCATGCTATGTCTAGTTAGAGCTGGTATATGATTATTTAAATCTGGTTCTTATTTGTCATGTAAGCAAATTCTCACGTGACAAATAAGAATTAATTTTATACATAATAAAATCAGATTGGAAATAAAAGTAAGCCTATGACCTATTTTTACACGTACCTTAGCTGTACCCCTAGTTAATTGATTTTCATTAAAAAAGCGTTATTTGAATAGAAAATGGAAGAGATCTTAGTGCAAGGGAACATAACTGAAGATTTAAAAAGATTAGGGGTTAATGCAAAGAGAACGTATGGTGATGAAAATACATCGTACCAAGTATATGAGGTATCGGAGGAAGATTTTCAAAAGTTAAGTGATGATGCGGATAATGGAAATATAATACATGTTATGACCTATTTTCACATGTATCTCAGTTGAATCCCTATATTATATTTCATTTATACATTAATAAAAATTATTTTCTAACATTAATTTTCTTTTAGAAAAACTTTTAACTTTCATGATAAAATACCTTTAAAAAAGAGGTATAATTTGAATTTCAATAAGTCATTAACTCGCACTTAAAAACTAAGGAAATATAATGTAATCATTGACATCTACTACAAGCTTGTAGTAGATTTAAACCACTACAAGTTTGTAGTAGGTGTCAATGTGGACGCACAATGACAATTAAAGGGGTGTACACCGTGAAAAAATTTCATAAACTATCTGAAACAGAGCTGGAAGTGATGCAAACAATTTGGAAATGTAATGGTCCCGTCAAATCCAGCGAATTATTGAAAATTTTTGCCGAGAGTAAAGGGAAAGAATGGAAGGGACAAACAATTGCCACCTTTTTAGCAAGATTAGCAGACAAAGGATTTTTATATGTTCATAAAGAAGGGAGATCTAACACTTATATACCTCAGATTTCTCCTAAAGAATACAAACAGTTAGAGGCACGAGGTGTACTCAATGCGATGTATCAAGGATCCATAAAGAATTTTCTATCCGCGCTTTATGATAATGAAAAAATGTCAAATGAAGAAATCAAAGAGCTTAAACAATGGTTCTCAAAGAAGTAGGTGAAATAACATGAATGAATGGTTAGAACTACTTATAGTACTAACAGTTGCAGGAAGTACCGTAGTTGTTTGCATGCTATTAATAGAACCCATTTCCCGAATTTTCCTCCCTGCAAATTGGCAATATCTAATTGGGAAGTTAGGATTATTATTCTACACCTTACCCTTTGTTTATATCATTCACATGCTTTCTTATTTTTCACCTACTATAATTTCCAACTACAATTCGACAAAGCCTAAATATTTCGAAAAGATAATTTCTGGTCAAATTTTATCTTCAGAAACTATCATGTGGATTTTAATAATTTGGGCTATCGGAAGCTTTATTTCTATAACTTGGTACATGTATTGCTATAGAAAATTTGTTAATGAAATAAAAAAAAGCAGTTTACCTGTGAATGAGAACAATGATGTTTATAAGTTATTTTGCTCCTGTAAAGAATCATTAGGGATAAAAAAGAAAGTTGCTCTTGCGTATAACTATAATATATCAACTCCAGCTCTAGTTGGTTTATGGAAACCAACTGTACTTCTTCCAATTGAGCAAGGAGATCACATTGATCTAAATATGGTTATACGTCATGAGTTGATTCACTTTAAAAGTAAAGATTTATGGATTAAAATGTATACGTTAATAGTAATTTCTCTTCACTGGTTTAATCCTTTGGTTTATGTTCTGCGTAAACGCATCCATATATGGAGTGAATTAGCTTGCGATGAAAAGGTTGTAATGAAAATGACTCGTGCTGAGCGAAAACGCTATGGTGAAACTATTTTAAACATGCTAGAAAATACTTCTGTAATCCGCTCAACATTTAGCGTTTCTTTATCTGGATCTCGTAAAAATCTAGAGAGGAGATTAACTATGTTACTAAATGTTAAAAAGGCTAAAAAATATATTGGAGTTATTACAACTATAGGCATTGTTACAATTGGAGCTGTCGGGATTGCATCATCATCTTGGACCGCAAAAAACATATCGATCGTAAGCGCTTCTACGATGAAAGAGGCTAAAGAAAATCTTAATAAACCCAAAACTCTTGAATTAAACTCTTCATACGAACTAATGTCAGTAAAAAAATCTGATGGGAATAAATTCCCCCCCGAGGAATGGCAAGAAATCCTTAGTAAAATTAAAATTGGTGAAATTACCTGGGAAGATGAATAAACCTTTATTGAAGAACACTACTCTTTGGAGTAGTGTTCTTCTTAATATAATTTAAAACATAAGACTGATAATTAAATACAAAAAACCATCATTTTGTTCAATCTTTTTCAAAATGATGGTCCTTTATTTGTTTATTATTAGGGGTAAGATGTTTTTAAAATTTATTCTTTATTTTATAACTTTAATGAATTATATTTAAAACTTAAATTGGCTTGTTACGTTTACTCTAGCATTATTAGTAGAAGGAGTTCCAACAGCTACATAATATTCACCAGAAGGGCCACCTAAAGAAACTCTAGAACCTGAAGAAATACTTCCACCAGAGTAATTACTTGTCCAATATTGAGTACCAGTTTTAGCATTAATGAAGCCTATTTGAATATTTTGTCCTGATGGATTCCATGTGCAACTGTTTATAGTAACTACTTCTCCTTTATTGATATAAAAAGTGTTACTAGATTTTGCATAAGAATTGATACCTAAACTAGTTGAAATATTGAAAGTTGCTCTTGTCGAAGGTAAATTTGATTCATTTTTTGTTTCTACTTTATTAAAGTCTGAAGTAGTAGGAAGTGCTACTAACTCCTGAGATTGGACAACTTGTTGTGAAGGGGGTTGAATTGTGCTAGCACTAGCTCCCTCAACACCAATACCTAGAATACTAGCTGCCCCAATTACCGTAACTAAACTTTTCTTTAACATTTAAAATCCCTCTCCCTTTTTATTAGAATTAAAACTTTAATATTTATATTTGCCGTAATATTAAATACCATTTTACAATAATTAATTTTTCTGTATTTTTACATTGAACAAATGTTTAAAGTTCAAAACGAAAATA